>NZ_JAUBUC010000028.1:0-74801 GCF_036705285.1 Microcoleus sp. B4-C1
TTGAGTGCTTGCAACACTGGAGAAGGCAGGATTACCGGGGATGGGGTGATTGGCTTGTCGCGCGCTTTGATTTCGGCAGGAGTACCGAGTGTGATTGTTTCTTTATGGGCGGTTCCCGATGCGCCGACATCGGAATTGATGCAGTCGTTTTATCAAAACTTGCAAAATAATCCCGACAAAGCACAGGCATTGCGGCAAGCAATGTTAGCCACGATGAAAACTCATCAAGAGCCGCGAAATTGGGCAGCATTTACTTTAATTGGGGAGGCAGAGTAAGGACGATCGCGACAAGCAGATTACAGAGTACGATCGGGATACAAACCCTTATCGCGAAACAGGCGGCTGCAAAATTTCATCCTCTGGAACTATTTTTGCTGACTCCAAAACCTCCTCTAAAACCGGAGAAGGAATCGGCACTTTCTCAACTACCGGATGCTTTTCCAAAGTCAAGCGAGACTGCGACGAACCAGACAACCTTTTCAATAATTGCGGTTTGCGATCGCACAGCAAATAAATAATTCGATCGCCCGCTTGCCAAATCTGGGTCGCCGACACTACTTGCAAGTACCCCTGCCTTTCCACCAGCAACGGCGCCAACTCCCCGGCTTTAACTAAAGCTTGTAAGTGAGCAATCTGAAACTGCAATCCCTCTGTTTTTAACTCAGTTTCCCCCAATTTCACTTCGCCGTCGATCAAATATTCGTTCCAATCCTTCAGCGACAAATCTGAGACAAAGGCTTGATTGATTTTACTCTGATTTACAGGTGTATTTGCTTGCGGATCTTTGGGAAATATTGCCAAAACTCTCGGCGGTGCAAACTCTTCGGCTGCTCGCTGAGCTAACACTAAGTTTACCTCACCGTTGTTAGTCATTGCCAAAAAAGTTCCCATCGAATCCAGTCCGGCTTCTTCTAACACGCTGTGATCCAGAGCACTGCTCAAAAACACCCGCAAACCTTCTCGTTCTGCTTGTGCACAAGCTTCCGGGTTCGTGTCGATAATTGCCACCGATTCTCCGCGTTCTTGAAACAAGCGAGCAATTAATCTGCTCAAAGGATTTGACCCCACAATTGCAGCACCGGTTGCAGATTTTGAGGTGACGCCCAAAAGTTGAGCCATCCGTCCGGCAGTTAGTCCCTGGACGAAAACTGTCATAATAATTGTTAGGAAAACTAAGGCTTTAATCGAGTCGCCGCCGTTGATTCCCCGCTGGGTGAGCAAAATTGCAAATAAAGATGCGATCGACGCTGAGACAATTCCCCTCGGCGCTACCCAACAAACAAATAATTTCTGCCGCCAATTCAGTCCGCTGTTCCAAGTACACACCCAAACGTTGATCGGTCGCACTACCCACATTAAAGCTAAAACTGTAAACAAACTTCCCCAACCGAGGGCGACCACACTAGCGAGGGATAAATCGGCCGCCAGCAGCACGAACAGCATGGAAATAGCCAGGACTGTGAGTTGACCTTTAAACCTCCTCAGCAGCCTTTCTTCTGGCACAGCAGCGGCTCTGAGGACGATGCCGGATACCACTGTTGCCATCAGTCCCGATTCGCTGCGGATTTCTTCTGCTAAGCCGAAAAATCCCCACAAACCAGCTAATACTACTAAGTTTTTGAGGTCTTCTGAGAGAAATTGCGATCGCTTGAGGATGAATCCCAGCAACCAACCTCCCGCAACTCCGACGAGTGCGCCAACGAAGAGTCGCACGATTAAATCTCGGAACAAAACCACCAAATCAGCATTGCCGTTTAAAATAATATTCAGCACCAATACTGCCAGAATTGCCCCGACTGGATCGATTAAAACGCCTTCTGCTTCTAGCAAGGCGGCAACTTGTTTGTCAACGGATACTTGTTTGAGCAAAGGGCCGATTACTGTCGGGCCTGTGACGACTACTAGAGAAGCATACAAAAATGCGATCGGCCAGGGAAATTCCCCCAACCAGTGTGCGGCCATTCCGCCGCCTATGAGCGTAATTAAAGTGCCTACGGTAACTAAATTGCGGATGCTGCCGGAAAGTTTGCCTAAATCTCGCAATTCCAAATTCAAGCCGCCTTCAAACAGAATTAAAGCTACGCAAAGCGATACCATAACTTCCAAACCGCTTCCCAGCAGATTGGGGTGCAGCACTCCCAAGCAGTCTGGGCCGGCTAAAATGCCAAAAAACAGCAAAAAGACGATCGCCGGAACTTTCAGATAAGCGGCGATAACTTGAGCGCTGATGCCACAGATGACGGTCATGACCATCAACTGGGTGATGTTAAAGGGGATTTCCATAGATATAATTGTTACAGGCTGCCCGCTCAGTTTTAAATGTTCGATCGCGGGTAATTTGAGTGCAGGCGCTATTTTCGGCGCAGCTTACAAACTCGGCACGGCCCTGGATTTTTCCCAATAAGATTAAAAAACCTTGATAGTCGCTATAACTTTATCAGATAATTCTCTTGGCGTCAAAGATGCGAGTAAGCTGTAGCTAAGCCAGAGATTGTCTGTTATTTTCCAGAGTCCGATGGGGATGCGGGCACAGAGGGAGAGGATTTGACGAATTTTGATGGGGAGTCAATCGATTTTAGATTTTAGATTTTAGATTTTAGATTAAAGAATTGAAGCATTGACCCCACGGATAAATTGGGGGGCGCCTTTATCGGATACAGGTTTTTTATTTCTGGACGGATGAATCCGGGGGCTTGTATCCTGGATGCTTTCGGTCAATCTCCAATCAAAAAGCTCACATCTCAAATCGATCGCCCCCAGACTCATCTTTAGAGTAGAGTTTCCATCTAAAAAACTCTGAAATCCCAAGATTCATCTGTAGAGTCAATCTAAAATCTAAAATTTAAAATCTAAAATCTAATCGATCGCCCTCAGACTCATCTTTAGAGTAGAGTTCCCATCTAATATTATGTCCGGTCGATTACCCCTAATACGGTAGGGGCGGGTTCACCAACAATACCGGCCAATAATTGACCATCTCAAAAACCCGCCCTTTTAATCGCGGTCACTCGATCCGACATGATATAAAATCTAAAATCGCAAGATTCATCTTTAGACTCAATCTACAATCTATAATCGACTGGCATTCTGCCACCTGCGAAAAAACTCCGATAGAATGGCCTGCGAAATTCGCCCTTCCAGCCAATCTAAAGCCTGGTTTTGCTGGGGTGCTGCCCGATAAAATTTGCACGCATCTATCAGCCGAATCGGAGAATTAGTGACAGTTGATTGAGCTCGCCATTTTTGTGCAAACTCGTTAATAATAGCCGGAGAAAGTTGTTTTTGCAGCCAATCTAAAGCTTGGTCTTGTTGTGCCAAACCGCGATAAAATTTGCCCACATCTATCAATCGCAAATTACTATCTTGAGGTAAGGTAGTCGCCCGCCATTTTTGAGCAAATTCCCCTAAAACAGAGGTAGAAACTTGACTTTGCAGCCAAATTAAGGCTGTATCTTGGCTAGCCTTAGCTTGATAAGACGAGAATACCTGAGTCAGCCGCACGTCTGAGATGGGAGTGGGAGTTGGAGTTGGAGTCGGCTGCGGGACGGGTGTCGGCGCTGGAGGAGGGACAATTACTTTGGGAGATTTTCGCATCAAAGCGGCCCAGGTTTTGAGGCTGGCAATGCCGTCTGGATTGAGACCTTGAGATTTCTGAAACGAGATGAGCGCCGCTGTGGTGGTAGCTCCAAATTTAGCGTCCATCGCGCCTTGATAGAAACCTTTAATTCTTAATTCCCTTTGGATGTCTGCAACTTTATAACTTTGGGCGCCTTCTCGGACGCTTTCATAAATATTGGTGTCTACATTGCCCGATACGCCGGAGACACTGCCGCTGTCGCTGTACTGCCAAAAAGTCCAAGTTTTCCAGCCGCCGGGCACCCAAGGTTTCTCAGCAGTGGTATAGTGAGCAATCCACAGTGGGTAATCGGCAAACCGTTTTGTCCCCAGGTTGTCCCAGAAACCGGGGTAGGTGTAGATAATCGGCCGCATCAACGTGGCTTTTTCGACTGCTTCTAACCAAATTGCGGCTCGATCGCACAATTGATCCGCACTCAAACCGCCTGTAGTTTCCACATCCAAGACTGGCGGCAAATCCCCCGGTTCGAGTTTTACAGTTTTCAAGAACAAATCTATTTGTCCTTGAATGCTGCTTGCCGGTCGAAAAAAGTGGTAAGCGCCGCGTTGAATCCCCGCAGCTTTCATGGCCGCCCAATTGCGGGCGAAAGTTTGGGCAACGAACGTTGCACCCTCGGTCGATTTGACAAAACTGAAGGTAATACCATCCCTGGCAACTGCTGGCCAATTGACATTGGGCTGGTAGTCGGAAACATCTATACCGCGAATACTCATATGACGAAGAGTTGAGAAAAGCTGGTTTGCTCTGAAGCAGCGACTCGATTAAGGGTACATTAAATTGTAATGCTAAGTCGCTAATTGTTTTTTTTGCAGGGGAGATAGTGCAAATGAACTTCGATCGAATAGAGCCCGGCCCTGGTCAAGAGTCTGTTTGGGATTACCCACGTCCCCCTCGGCTTGAGGAATCGACCAAACACGTACAGATAATTTTTAATGGAGTGACGATCGCCGACACGCGCCGTCCTCAGAGGGTATTGGAGACAAGCCACCCTCCTGCCTACTATATCTGCCCCGATGACATCAAAATGGAATATTTGCACAAAACTTTACGAGGTTCTTGGTGCGAGTGGAAGGGACAAGCCGGTTATTACACTGTGACGGTAGAGTCGAAAGAAGTAGTAAATGCTGCTTGGTTTTATCCCAATCCTAATCAGGTTTTTGCAGCTATTAAAGATTATGTGGCTTTTTATCCGAGCAAGATGGATGCCTGTTATGTGGACGGGGAATTAGTGCAATCTCAACCAGGGGATTTTTACGGCGGCTGGATTACCAAAGATATTGTCGGCCCGTTTAAGGGAGGGCCAGGAACTTGGGGGTGGTGAGGGAGTTTTGAGTTTTCAGTTTTGAGTTTTCAGTTTTGAGTTGAGAACAGCGACAGAAACCACGTCTTTTTATTTAAACATCGTTACAGCTTTGACCCAGGTTTAAATAAAAACCAGGTTTCTTGAGTGTGTGAGCGCCTTGAATGAGTTAAGGAATGGCTCTGAAATCTTTTTCTTACGACGCAAAAAGCCAACAGTAAAAAAATGAATAATAATTAATTCAATAGCTTTCTAATTGAGTGAGGATGAATCAATGTAATGCAATGCAGGCAAGGCAGAAGCTAACGCAGCCGCTTATCCCTTGATATAAACAGTGTAGTCAAGAATACAGTGACTGTTCATAAATAAATGTTAGTATAAGTTAATATCTGACACTAGCTTTGTTGCTTCTTTATTATTTATTTATTCGGATCTGTGCTGTGTCTGTTGAATTTATTGAGCCGTCCAACTCGCCAGAAAACTCACCCAAAAATTTATCTTTAGAGTCTACTCTTAAGGATCTGGCTCTATTCAATTTTCAGGTTGACTCCTCATATCTAGCCAAAGAAGTAGCCCGGTTTTTTCAATCTCACCCGCTGCTTCCGGGAGTTATCTTAACCGTAAATGGAGAATTTTTAGGGATGATATCGCGTCGGCGATTTATGGAACGCATGAGCCGCCCTTACGGAGTAGATATATTTGCTTGCAGACCGATTATAGCCTTGTATCAAATAGCTCAAACCGATAGTTTGATTTTACCAGGAGTAGCCTTAATTGTCATGGCAGCTCAGCGCTCCGTGCAGCGACCGCCGGAACTACTTTACGAGCCGATTGTGGTGCAGTTAGAACCTCAAGTTTACCGACTTTTAGACGTGCATCAACTCTGGGTAGCTTTATCCCAAATTCACCAAGAAGCTACTTGGTCTATGAGCGAACTTTATTACAATTTATCAGTCACACAATCCGAGTTAGAAGCAGCTAATTCTCAATTAAAAGCAGCTAATTCAGAATTGTATCGCCTTGCTAACTTAGATGGCTTAACTCAGATTGCCAACCGCCACTGTTTTAACGAATACTTACAAAAAGAATGGCAAGAATTGGGAGAATCTGCGGCAGAAATATCTTTGATTTTATGCGATGTTGACTTTTTTAAGATATACAACGATACTTACGGACATCAGGCGGGAGATGCTTGCTTGCAGCAGGTAGCCAAAACTATTGTTGAGGCTGTACATTACTCCGCAGGCGCAGTTTCCGGGGAGACTCTGGTGGCTCGTTACGGAGGTGAAGAATTTGCGGTAGTTTTACCCCGCACTTCGTCTGAAATAGCTGTTTGGATTGCAGAGCAAATTCGAGTTTGGGTAAAAGAACTAGAAATCGAACACATTAATTCAGCGGTGTGTTCTTTCGTGACGCTGAGTTTGGGGGTAGCGAGCACGTTTCCTCAGCCCGAAACTTCTCAGGAAAACCTACTTGCAGCGGCAGACCGCGCGCTTTATCATGCTAAAGACCTAGGGCGCGATCGAGTAATTTTAGATTTTAGATTTTAGATTTTAGATTGGAAAAAGCGATCCACGGATTTATCCGTGGGCTTGTTTAATGGTTTCGATCACAGATTGTCTGGCAAATCGCCGATCGACCTGCCGATGCTAGCCAGCAATTTCTCCAAAGCTTTCATCTGCTTGACCGTGAACGTGGGTACATTCTTCCCCAACTCCCAACGACTGATGGTTTGCGACGAAACGCCAAGCTCTCGCGCCAAATCTTCCTGACTCATCTCCAGTTCTTCCCTGAGCTTCTTCAAATGCGACTCTTCATTTTCAGGTCGCGGAACGGGCTTTTTCGGCATATCCTCGATCGCACATTTTTTATATAAGATGCTTAAGCATCTTGACTAAACAATAAATTGATTAGACAATTTTAGAAAGGAGCATGAATCGATTATGCCTTACCAACAGCGTCTGAATTCCTAAATTATTGTTTGCCTGCTTCCCAATTGACAATAGAAGCGTCGTGGATAGGTTCCGCAGTTGGTCGGATTTGGACAAGTATTTAGCCTGAAGGTGTGCAATACTGCGTAGAAAATTTGATCGGACGATCGCCCCGTGCCTACAAAGACTCGCACCAAGCACGTTCTGCCGTCCAGTGTCTGTCTGAAGATTCATAAATCCTCAACCCATCCAACCCGGCATTTTGGATCATCTCCTCAACTTCATCCAGCGTAAATGCTGCTTGCAACGAATCGCTGAATAACTGTTTCTGATGCGCGTTGCAATCTCCCGCATACAGATTGACTAAATTATCCCTGATTTCCGCTTTTTCCGGCCGCAGCAAATCCCGCAAAAAAATTGCTCCCTGCGGCTTCAACACCCGCTTGACTTCCTGCAAAAACGGCAGCGGATCGGGCAAATGGTGGATAATGCTGTTGGAAATCACCATGTCAAAATAGTTGTCTGGATACGGCATGGCTTTAGCATCGATTAATTCTAGATTGATTTGCGATCGCACGCCGGCCTTTTCCACATTTTGGGCCCCAACTTTCAGCATATTTGCCGACAAATCAATGCAAGTCAATTTCCATGCTGGCCGGAGTTGACAAAGTGCGATCGGAATTCTCGCCGTACCCGTGCCCGCATCCAAAACGTTTCCAAAAACCGGCCCCAACGCCGCAGCACTCTGAGCAAAAGCAGCATTAACCTCAGTAAAGTCCATCGAATCGTATTCGATCGCCTCTTCCAAGGAATCCATCACTTCCGGTTCCAAAACTCGCTGCATAAAATTTATCTCGTTATCTGGCATTTCCATATAGGGGTTCAGTTTTGCCTGCAAAAGCTCGACTAACTCCGGTTCCATATATTCGTAATTGTCCGGGATTTGCAGGCAAATAACTTTCTTGCCTTCGAGACTTTCGGGAAATTTGCTGCGAAGTCGATCGCCATGCTTCTTCTCCATCACAAATATCCAATCTGCCCAGCCCAGCAAACCCTCAGTTACTCTAATTCTTGCACCTTTTTCCGTTCCCGCCGATCGCACGCTGTAGCCGCTAAGATTCTCGCATATCTTCTCAGCAGTCAAACTTCTCCACTTATTCTGACTGCACACAAACAATATCTTGATTTTATCCATTCAGACACAAATAGAAAATTCTATTTTATCGTGGCACGGGCGTCCCGCCTGTGCTTCCAAAGCGGTTAAAAATTTCCTTCTAATTTCCCCCCCTTGCACCTTGCATACCACAAATACTGTATTTTGTCAAAAATGGCAAAATCTGCGTTACAATTCTTAAACCATCAAATGCGGATTTTGCATAAAAAATTGTACTTATTACATTTGCGAATTCGTTAATTTTACCATTTTAAAAGCTTTCAGCGTCAAAAACTAAAATTAGTCATAATGCCCCTGGATTGTGAAAATCGTACCACAAGCCTCAAAGCAAGTAAATAGGTAAAATAATTGAGAATGAAGTCAATAATTTTGGTCGTCTTTAGATTTTCTTAAGATTTCAGCCCTTAAAATAGATCGAACATTTAAAACTAAATCGACTTTTAGATTGTTTTTGCTTATTAAAGTAGCTGGAATTGCCCCAAAGACCGATCGACCCTCAAGATATAGATACAGGTGGTCGATCGCACAATGGCATCCAACCAAACTCGATCGAACTCTGCTAGAATTAGTAAAACGAAGTCGTTATGAGTTTAATTAAATAGCTATGACCAACGAAACCGTAGAAAACCTAGTAATTATCGGCTCAGGCCCAGCAGGCTACACAGCAGCAATCTACGCCGGGAGAGCAAACCTGAAACCCGTAGTCTTTGAAGGCTACCAAATGGGAGGCGTCCCCGGCGGTCAACTGATGACCACCACAGAAGTCGAAAACTTCCCTGGCTTTCCCGAAGGCATCACCGGGCCGCAACTGATGGATCGGATGAAAGCTCAAGCAGCGCGCTGGGGTGCAGAATTATACACAGAAGATGTAACTTACGTAGATTTGACGAAGCGTCCGTTTACAGTGCGATCGGAAGACAGAGAAATCAAAACCCACACCATAGTAATCGCTACAGGCGCGACGGCGAAAAGGCTGGGGCTGCCTAGCGAACACGTATTTTGGAGTCACGGCATTTCGGCCTGTGCGATTTGCGACGGCGCTACCCCAATTTTTAAAGGAGTAGACTTAGCTGTAATCGGCGCGGGCGACACCGCAGCGGAAGAATCTATTTATTTGACAAAATACGGCTCTCACGTACATATGCTGGTGCGGCGCGATCAAATGCGCGCCAGCAAAGCCATGCAAGACCGAGTGCTGAGCAATCCAAAAATTACCGTGCACTGGAACACTGAAGCAGTGGATATTTTGGGCGAAGCGGGCGGGAAAATGGACGGGGTGAGAATTAGAAATATCCAGACCGGCGCCGAAAGCGATTTGCTGGTGAAAGGATTGTTTTACGCGATCGGTCACACTCCCAACACTCAACTGTTCCAAGGTCAGCTAGAACTCGACGAAGTAGGCTATATCGCCACCAAACACGGTTCGGTAGAAACCAGCGTCGAGGGAGTTTACGCCGTCGGCGACGTACAAGACCACGAGTTTCGCCAAGCAATCACCGCGGCCGGCAGCGGTTGTATGGGTGCGATGCTGGCAGAACGTTGGCTGTCAGTTAACGGTTTAACGCAGGAATTCCATCAAACCGAGGAATCCGAGCAACCCACAGCAGCGCCGGAAACTCAAAAAGTACGCAAAACCAGCGAGAACTTTGATATCAACGACACGCGCCACGAAGGAGGTTATGCTTTGCGGAAGTTGTTCCACGATAGCGATCGACTGATTGTGGTCAAATATGCCTCTCCGAGTTGTGGGCCTTGCCACAGCCTCAAGCCGATTTTGAGCAAAGTAGTAGATGAGTTCGATGGCAAAATCCACTACGTGGAAATTGACATCGAAGAAGATCCTGAAATTGCTGAAAATGCTGGCGTGATTGGTACGCCGACGATTCAGTATTTCAAAGACAAAGATTTGGTAGCTGAGCTCAAGGGAGTTAAGCCGAAAAGCCAGTACCGCGAGTTAATTGCCAGTAATTTGTAGGAATTCGATCGATTTTAGATTGGAGGTGTGCCAAGAGAGATTTTTCCTAAACTCAACTTGTGTCCCACCTGCCAAAAACCCGGTTTCTCCCCTGCGCGCCAGTCTCGTGCAGGGGAGAAACCGATTTTTTTGTAGCCCCATCGCGCGAAAAAACCCGGTTTGTCACGAGTGTTTGGCGAATGAGAAAGAGGATTTTTGACCGTTCCGGGTTTTTTCGCCTGAGTGCTACTAAAATCGAAAAGTCTTATATAGGTCGATCGTCATTATGGCTCAAAGCCGCCTCCGACTGCCGCGATTTCTCAACAGTGCCTCACCGTCAAGCCTGTCCATGAAAATGATGTGGGCAGGTTTGACAATAACTGCCGTGTTTATATTGGTAGCAACCTTGTCTCCAGCTATGCAAGCTTGGGGATGGCTGCAAAATCCTACCGAGGCTTTGATTAACCCCATCCACGAACCGCCGTCGGCGAATTATTGGTTTGGTACTAGCCGCAGTGGCTACGATGTGTTTTCCCGCACGCTGTTTGCTTCTCGCGCGGCTTGGCAAGTGGTAATTTTAGCCACTGCTTTGAGTTTGTTTATCGGTGTGCCGCTGGGTTTGGTTAGCGGTTATTTGGGCGGTAAGCTCGATCGAGTGTTGTTATTTTTAATGGATACAATTTATACTTTGCCGGGGCTGCTACTTTCTCTGACGCTAGCATTTGTAGTGGGAAAAGGAGTTTTGAATGCTGCGATCGCCCTGAGCATTTCCTACATCCCTCAATACTACCGCGTCGTCAGGAATCACACCGTCAGCGTCAAAACCGAATTGTTTGTCGAAGCGGCGCGAGCAATGGGTGCCGATACTTGGACAGTGCTTTCGCGCTACCTGTTTCTGAATGTGATTCAGAGCGTACCTGTGCTGTTTGCGCTCAACGCGGCCGATGCAATTTTAACATTAGGAGGTTTGGGATTTCTCGGATTAGGGCTTCCCGAAGCAACTCCCGAATGGGGACACGACTTGCGTTTAGCTTTAGATGCGCTACCTACTGGCATTTGGTGGACGGCTTTGTTTCCCGGTTTGGCGATGACTTTAATGGTAGTGGGACTATCTTTGGTGGGGGAAGGATTAAACGAATTTGTCAACCCTCGCCTGCGGAATCAGCAGTAATCAGTCTCGCGCTTAAATTAAGTTCACAGTCAGGACTTGAGTTTTTTCTTCTTCTCTTTTCTTCCTTCGCGCCCTAGCGCTTACGCGCGGCTTCGCCTAACGCGTCTTCGCGGTTCGTTAAAGGAGAAATTAGGAGGAAAAAAACCCAGATTATAATTGAGGAGGTGAAATGATGAAAAATATTCCCCGTATTGAATATCTCAAAGTCCAAAATTACCGTGCTTTGAACAATCTCGAACTCAAAAATCTCACCCCCTTAACAGTCTTCTTAGGCCCAAACGGTAGCGGAAAGTCAACTATTTTCGATGTTTTCGCTTTCCTATCCGAATGTTTTACCGAAAGCCTAAGAAAAGCCTGGGATAGACGGGGCAGATTTCGAGAATTACGCACCAGAGACAGCGAAGGCTGCATTATCATTGAATTAAAATATCGAGAGACATCCGCATCGCCTTTAATTACCTATCATCTCGCTATAGATGAAGAAAATAATCGTCCCTTCATTGCTGAAGAATGGTTGCATTGGCGACGCGGACAATCGGGAAAAGGAAAACCCTTTCGTTTTTTAGACTTCAAAAAAGGGGAAGGACAAGTCATTAGTGGTGAAAGTCCTGATGAAGAAGGTGAAAGGATAACCGAAAAACTAGAATCATCTGAATTTTTAGCAGTAAATACATTAGGACAATTTGCCAAACATCCCCGTGTTAGTGCATTAAGACGTTTTATTACAGGCTGGTATTTATCATATTTAACCGCAGATCATACCCGCAGCCTTACCGAAGCAGGTGCACAGGAAAGATTGTCCGCCACGGGGGATAATTTACCAAATGTTATCCAATACCTCAAGGAACAACATCCCCAACGGTTAGAAGAAATATTAAAAACCCTTTCCGTTCGTATTCCACGCCTCGAAAAAGTCGAAGCATCAATCATGCAGGATGGCAGACTTTTGTTGGAAATTAAAGATGCTCCTTTTTCTCATCCAATTCTGGCAAAATTTGCCTCCGATGGTACCTTAAAGCTCTTAGCTTATTTGATAGTATTATTTGACCCAAATCCCCCGCAGTTAGTGGGGATAGAAGAACCAGAAAATCATTTACATCCGAGATTATTACCTCAGCTTGCAGAAGAATGTCGTTCTGCTTCTGCGAATACTCAATTAATGGTGACAACGCATTCTCCCTTTTTTGTGGATAGTTTGAAGCCAGAGGAATTATGGGTATTATATCGAGATGAGAAAGGTTTTACTCAAGCAAAAAGAACCGCAGATATGCAGGGAGTAAAACAATTTATGGAACACGGTGCCTTACTGGGTTCGCTGTGGATGGAAGATTTCTTTGAGGTGGGAAATCCGCTTAAAAATGCGGGTGCACCGCAATGATTTTAACTTTAAAATTAAGAGTAGGTGAGGATTTTGCATCTTGAGTTTTTAGTGGAAGAAGCATCACTAGAATCAGCTTTAACCCAGATTTTACCCAAAATATTGCCATCGACTGTTACCTATAAAATTCATGCTTTTCGAGGGAAAACCGATTTACTGGCTAAATTGCCTAACCGTTTGAAAGGTTATCAAGCATGGCTTCCGCCTGATTGGAAAATTGTTATTTTAATAGATGAAGATCGAGAAGATTGTATAAAATTAAAACAACACCTAGAAATAATAGCAATATCATCGGGATTTATCACTAAATCTTCCTGTCAAAAAGATAAATCATTCCAAGTCTTAAATCGAATTGTAGTTGAAGAATTAGAAGCGTGGTTTTTCGGCGATGTTGAAGCAATTCGCCAAGCTTACCCTAAAGTCTCTCCCAATTTAGCTACTCAAAAAAAATATCGAGAGCCTGATGCTATCAAAGGAGGCACCTGGGAGGCTTTAGAAAGAGTATTACGGAACGCTGGATACCATCAGGGAGGACTAGAAAAATATAAAGCCTCTAGCGAAATTTCTAAATATATGAATCCTGAATCAAATCTCTCTAAAAGCTTCAAAGTCTTTTATCAAGGTTTATTAGAAATCATCAATAGTAAGCAGGTATAATCAACTTTATAGACAATTTTCGCTCTCGTCATTGCTGAGCTAGGAGCCAGGAATGATTTAGAGATCAAACCTAGATCAGCGCTTTCTGATGACACGCTGTAAATAATAACAAAATTTTGAGCATCGCACCAGCGTCCTACCCCTCCACATCTTTAAGCGCATCCTGCGGTTTAGGCATTCTCTCACAATAGCAAGCACATCGCTAACTGGGTAAATTTTTCTTCCCTGGCGGAGTTATTATCTGCTGGTAGTTGCATCAACGTCCGCTGGGGATTTTTTTGCGTCTGCTTGAAATTATCAAGACAATTCTGGAATGCTATCTAAATTTAATTAAAGGGGTTTATGGAATCTTCACACTGTCACGATATATTTAAAGGAATCGTGAAGTTATACTTCCGGGAGATGTCGAATTGTATTGTTTGTGAGACAGTGCGATCGCGTAAGTGCGAACCGAAAGCCAAAAATTTTAGAGAAGTCCACAGCCGAGAGTTGCGCGGCGGGTTAACTCTCAGTAGAATTTATCCTGGTGGTTTTTGCCACTGACGGGACAAACTCGAGTCGAACTGCTTAAATAAGAATGTGACGTTAAGAACTTAATGTGATTTAACGTCAAAATTAAAGCCAATTTCTGAGATTTGAGCTAACTTAACAATGAAAGCCCCTGTTGCACTACTCAACCCGCAACGCTTCATAGGGGGTCAGAGTCGGTCTCTAATCCAGAGTGGCCGGCTTAAAACTAAAGCTACGAGCTTTATTCAATCGCAGATTGCGTATGATTCAATTCAGGGAAACAGGGTAATGATGGGTGTATCTACACGGATTGTATTGGTTCCAATTTGGGCAACTCAAAAATTGTCTGCTAACTGTCTGGCCAACTACGCCGCAGCCGTTCACCCAGATATACGCAGAAAACAGCGCCGTTCGATCGTGCCAAAGTTTTTGCGGGCCGTTCTCAGGATTTAGCAGAGCTGGACATGAGTTAGTATTGTCAAGCTAAGCTGACAGAGTTTTCCTAGTTCTTGACAAACAATGGAAAACAACTTCCATTTTTTGTGAGAAAGGCTACAATCGGGAAGGTCTTGGCAAGATCCGATTCTCCCCTTTTGGTGCTTCAACCCTCTGCTGTTGCATTTGAGGCAGCAGACCGACATCCAAGGTGGCGAAAATTTGCCGTGCAACTGTCATGTCTGACAACCAGAGTGAAAGCAAGGCGAATCAAAAGTTCGATACCTCCAATACAAAAGTTAGAGGGTTCCGTGCGGGAAAACTTGTACGGGTAAAAGCTCGAAGTACCGAGTAAAAAAGCCAGTATTTTTGGAAGTGCGATCGATCGCACTTCATGGTTTGCTTCTGTGGGCAAGGTATCGCAGGTGATGTGGTAACTCGTTCCGAAAGAAAAAGCCGCTAGCTCAATTCAAGGTCGCGATGTTAAAATTTGCGATCGATTGAATGCGCTGCCTGCTTCAAACCAGAACTCGAACCGTGACTCATAAAACAGGTGCAGTTTCGGTAACAGATTCAGCTAGCAGACCGAAAATCCCACTATTTTTTCCTGCGGGAATGTCAATACTGGCTAACTTGTCTAAACTACAAACAGACACTATTCCACTGTTATTTATTCTTTAATTCAGGAGCATGAGGAAGACGGCATGATCCAGGCTAACACCGTACTCGCAACCACAATTACACCGGAAATGGAAACACTCGAGTTGCTTCGGGGCGCCGAAAGCGTTCTACCTGAGAGCGAGTTGGAACTCTTTATCGACGAAGAAGACGATCGAGAAGAATTCTTAGACTCTCAATCTGAGGACGACACTAAAGCTGGCAAAGGCGCCAAAGCCCGCCGTCGGGCACAGGCAAAGAAAAAGCATTATACTGAAGACTCTATTCGTCTTTACCTGCAAGAAATCGGTCGGATTCGACTGCTGCGAGCTGACGAAGAGATTGAACTAGCGCGCAAGATTGCAGATTTGCTGGAATTAGAGCGAGTTCGAGAACAACTGCTCGAAGAGTATAACCGCGAACCCAAAGACAGCGAATGGGCGAATGCTGTAGATATGGCACTTCCTGCATTCCGTCACCGACTCCACGTCGGCCGTCGGGCTAAGGAAAAAATGGTGCAATCAAACCTGCGTTTGGTGGTGTCGATCGCCAAAAAATACATGAATCGCGGTTTGTCTTTCCAAGATTTGATTCAGGAAGGCTCTTTGGGTCTGATCCGGGCCGCTGAAAAATTCGATCACGAAAAAGGCTACAAGTTTTCTACCTACGCAACTTGGTGGATACGTCAAGCCATCACCCGGGCAATCGCCGACCAATCGCGCACTATCCGCCTACCTGTTCACCTTTACGAAACCATTTCGCGGATCAAGAAAACTACCAAACTCCTGTCTCAGGAAATGGGTCGCAAGCCTACGGAAGAAGAAATTGCTACCCGCATGGAAATGACGATCGAGAAGTTGCGGTTCATTGCTAAGTCCGCACAGTTGCCAATCTCTCTAGAAACTCCGATCGGCAAAGAGGAAGACTCACGTCTGGGAGACTTTATTGAATCTGACGGGGAAACGCCAGAAGATCAAGTCTCGAAAAACCTGCTCAGGGAAGACTTGGAAAGCGTTTTGGATACTCTCAGCCCCCGCGAACGGGATGTACTGCGGCTGCGTTACGGCTTAGATGACGGACGGATGAAGACCTTGGAGGAAATTGGTCAAATCTTTAACGTCACTCGTGAGCGGATTCGCCAAATCGAGGCTAAAGCTCTGCGGAAGTTGCGCCATCCCAACCGGAACAGCATCTTGAAAGAATATATCCGCTAGAGTAATTTGCTAGCATCACCCGAAAGAGTGATAATCACTCTTTTGGGGGGGGAACCCCCCGACCCGGTTTGATCTATAGCTGTTAAATTTTGTGCTGCTAACTGCAGGGAGCAATTGGCTATTTGTGGCCCAAATCGCGCTGCCAAAATTTAGGGAGCAAGACTTAAGTGCCAAACAGTTTTCTAAACTTATCCATAGTTAATCACCCTTGAGGAAGTTTTATGTTTGCCGTCAAACGAGCGCTCAAATTAAATAACAAGGAAGCGACTTTGATGGCAAAACACGCAGGATTCCGGCGCGTAGTATTCAACTTTGGGTTAAGCTTGCGGACTCAAATGTATGGCGAGGGACAATTTACAGACTCGAAGGTGCTCAAGGAAGTCAAAAAAGTTCTCACCAACTACGTCAAGAAGCAGCCTGAATTCGGCTGGATGAACCAGTTGTCTAGCCGAGTTTACCAAAATGCCTTAATCGATCTAAAAGAGGCGTTTAGTCGGTATCGCTCTGTCCAAGCAGGTCATCCAAGATTCGCTAGTCGCCGAGACGGTCAATCTTTTACAGTTGATTCGTCTAACGGCAAAGTTTTGCTAACCGCTGGCAGCACTATTAAGATTCCTACGTTGGGAACTTTTCGACTTTTTGAACCCTTAGAGTGTAGCTTCATCTCTCAAACTTTCACGATTTCAAAAGAAGGAAGTCGTTGGTTTGTCTCATTCTGCGTTGATGCTGAGCGTCTACCTGTTCAGCAGTCTGAAAGTTCGGTAGGAATTGATGTCGGCATTAATTCTTTTGCCACGCTATCAACTCAGCAGGTATTTAATGCACCAAAACCCTTAAAGCAAGCGAAAACCAAGCTTGCCACTTTACAACGCAAAGCCTCTAAGCAGGTAAGAGGCTCTCAAAACCAGCGCAAAACCTACAATAAAATTAGTCAACTCCATGCAGGGATAGCTCGCATTCGTTTAGATTTTCTCCACAAGTTGACAACTTATTTAGCTAAAACTTTCAAGCTAATTAAGATTGAAAACTTGAACGTTCAAGGAATGATGGCGAATCATAAGTTAGCAGGGGCAATATCTGACCTCGGCTTCTACGAATTTAAACGTCAACTCGACTACAAGTGCCAAATGTATGGAGCTAGCTTAGTGTTGGTAGACCAGTGGTTTTCTAGCACTAAGACTTGTTCTAATTGTGGCATAAAAAAAGATATGCCACTAAGCGTTCGGACTTTTGACTGTCCTGCTTGTGGCATATCTTTGGATCGTGATTTTAACGCGAGCCTGAACATTTTAAATTGGGAACCCTCGGCTTGAGGGGGATAGCCTACTTATCTTGGGATTAGCCGTCTACCCAACAGCGTAGGAAGTAAGCTCCAAATTGTGTCTAAAAATGTGTTTAGACAAGTTTAGATAAGTTTTACAAAGCAGTCCGTAACGGAACTCCCAAGCTTTGCATTGTCAAAAAAGTCTTAACTAGAAAATTACATCACGCCCCAAAAGTGAAGGAGACCTTGACCGGAAACCAATTCGATGATGACAGCGGCAGAGAAACCAATCATCGCCAAACGACCGTTCCAATTTTCGGCGCCTTCTGTGAAGCCCCAGTTCCAAGCATTGCGTTTTTGTTCTTGCATAGTGCGAACTCCTTTCGTTAACTTTTGTAAGGCTTATGTAAATAAATATAACATTCTTTGATAAAAATGCAAGCTTGTGATTAGTGATATCGGTCACAACGGTCGATCGACCTTGAGGATTTTGCCTAACGAGGAAAAATAGCCAGCTCGGTATCAGGGTCGAACAAGTGAATCTTGTCATGGGCGATAGCCAACCAAAGCTCTTCGCCAACTCTGATCGATCGCTCAGGAGGAACCCGCACTTGCATCCGCACCGCTGGAGCGTCCGTCAAACAAACCCCCAAATAAGTTTCGTGTCCCAAAGCCTCTACAATTTCCACTTGTACCGAAAGATTTTTGGTAGCCGGAGGGTTAATGCTCAGATGTTCCGGCCGAATGCCCAAAATCAGCCCTCGCCCGTCATATTGTTGTAGACTTTTTGCCCAAATATCGGGTAAAGTAAAGCGAAATTGCGGGTGAGAAATCAACAACGGGGCACTAAATTCCACCAACAAGAAATTCATCGGCGGAGAACCGATAAACTCAGCCACAAACAGATTAGCCGGCTTGTTGTAAAGCTCTAGAGGTTGAGCTACTTGCTGAATCTGGCCGACCTTCATAATAGCAATCCGATCGCCCATAGTCATCGCCTCAGTTTGGTCGTGAGTTACATAAATAGTTGTAGTTCCCAACTGTCGCTGCAACTGCACAATTTGCGATCTCGTTTGGGCCCTCAATTTCGCATCCAGATTCGATAGCGGTTCGTCCATCAAAAAAACTTCAGGATTTCGAGCCATCGCCCTACCCAAAGCTACCCGCTGCTTTTGCCCTCCCGAAAGTTGTTTTGGCAAGCGATTTAAAAGAGATTCTATTTGCAATAATTCAGCTACCTCCCGCACTCGTTTTCCTACAGCCTTTTCCCGTTCCGACAAATAGCGCAAACCTGGAGGCAACTTGCGAGTAGCTCCTACCAAAAAGTCCTCAAACAAAGGATAAGTTAGAGGATTTTTAAAAGAATTAGAAGCTAAATCGTTAATAACCTCTTCTACCTTATTCCTGATTTTTTCTATCTTCTGGATGCTTCCTTCTTCTCCTTGTGTTTTCCCCCTTATCCCTTCTTCCCTCTTCCTTCTTCCCTCTTCCTTCTTCCTTCTTCCTTCTTCCTTCTCCCTTTCCGATCGGCGCAATCCAAAGGCGAGATTATCGTAAACTGTTAAGTGAGGATAGAGAGCATAATTTTGAAATACCATAGCGATATCTCGGTCTTTAGGAGGCAAATCGTTAAGGAGCCGATCGCCCACCCAAATATTGCCTGCAGTCAAAACTTCCAAACCGGCGATCGATCGCAGCAAAGTGCTTTTTCCGCAGCCAGAAGGGCCCACCAGCACCATGAACTCCCCGTCTTCGACCGTCAGGTTAATGCGCCGCAAAACGCTGTTAGACGCAGGGCGATCGGCTATAGGCGAGACACTTTCTGCGACAGTGTTTGCTTCTTTTTCCTGTTCTCCTGGGCGGAGCGGAAAGCTTTTGTAGATATTTTCTAATACAACTTGCGCCATTAAACAATTTTAGATTTTAGATTTTAGATTTTAGATTGGGGAATTGGAGGCAGAGCCTCCGGGTATGTATTCCCAGGCAGAGCCTGGGAACAAGGCTTAAGAAGTCCTGCAAGAAGAATAATTCCCCATTACCAATGACCCATGACTAATGACTATTGACTACTGACTGCTGATAACTTTGATAATTTTTTCACCCGGATTGAGGTCAAAAACTCGATCGCCCGCAGCATCTTTCCCCCAAAAAGCTATAGCATCAATAGTCGATCGCAGCAGGCGGCCAGAATTAGTAAAAAGTTTGACATCCGTACCCGGAACAGCCTGCAGCAAGCCAACTAAAGCATCTTTAGGCTCTGAGAAACGAAAAGCTTGAGTGCCAATTTCGCCGCGGTTAGTAAGTCTGACAGAACCTGCAGGCATTCGTTTTGCCCAACCCAACTCGGAAAATAGCACCAGACTGTCGTTCGGGTCGAGAGTGATGCAGCCCACCAACTGTTCCTGCTTCCGCAACCTGGTTACTTGAGAACCCTGGGCCGCGCGGCCCATTGGCGGCAGTTGTTCATCATCGATCTCAAACCGGAGGACTCGGCCTCCTGAAGTTGCGATCGCCACTTGCTCGCCGACTTTAGCCAGACTCGCACAGCGCAGCCGATCGTCCTCCTTGAGTTTAACAACAGTAACGCCGCGATTAGTCAAATCAGCAAATTCCTGCATTGCCAAGCGCTTAATTTTTCCTTGCTGAGTCAGAGTTACTAAATCCGCCGCCTCCGAATTTTCCGGCAAAATAAAGTGTGCAACTGTGATTTCCGACAAAGCGCGACCGGCACTGTCTTTAGTAGCACTCGGCGACAACAAACTAACGATGGGCGTTCCCCGGTCTTTGGCGCTACTACTAGGAATATCGGCCACTTTCAGCGGGTAAGCTTTGCCGTTAGGAGTTAAGACGACCAAAGTGCGATCGGTTTTCGTCAGATTTGCCGTCACAATAAAATCTTCATTTTTTTCTAAAGCTGAAACCGATTTTTCGCGACTTTTCGAGCGTGGCTTTTCCCCAGTCGGCAAGCGTCGCACGTACTGCTTGTGGGAAAATTCAACAATAGTTTCCTCTGCCTCTAGAACCGGCAATAAGTTAGGCTGAATCGTTGCCGGCGACAACTGCTTGACCCCAGAATTTTTCTTACCCGAAAATTGTGGTTCGGCGTTTGCTGCGCGTGCAGTTCCATTGGCGAATTTAGTGCGGCGGGGGTCAGCGTACTTGCGTTTGAGCGATCGAAATTCCTTCTTTAAAGCCTTCAAAAGTTCGCGTCTGTCGCTCAACAACCGCTGCAATTCTTGAATATTAGCCATCAACTCATCAAACTCAGACTGCAAATTTTGCCTTTCCAAACCAGTCAGCCTACGCATAGGCATCGCCAAAATCGCATCAGCTTGACTTTCGCTCAAATTGAGGCGAACTTGCAAAGTTTGCTTAGCAGTAGAGCCGTCAGGAGAATTTCTGAGAATGTCGATCGCTGTATCGAGATTTGTCAAAGCCAACATTAAGCCTTCGACAATGTGACACCGGCGTTCCGCAGCCTGCAACTCGTAATTGTAGCGGCGGGTAAGAGTCACTTCCCGGAAATCCAGAAATTCCTGCAACAATTGTCTCAGCGTCAACTGTCGCGGTTGACCGTTGACAATTGCCAGCAAAATCGCCCCAAAATTTGTTTGCAGGTCAGTTTGTTGGTAAAGACGAGCGAGAACCGCTTCTGGAGTAAATTCCCGCTTGAGTTCAATCACCACTCGAATCCCTTCGCGATCGCTCTCGTCACGCAAATCAGAAATACCGTCGAGGCGGCCAGCATTGACCAACTCCGCCACCTTTTCAATCCAAGCCGCCTTATTTACCTGAAACGGAAACTCCGTCACCACGATCGCCGTTTTAGTACGCACCTTGCGATTACCTGGCACTTCTTCCACCCCGGCCACACCCCTGACCGCAATGCTGCCTCGACCCTTAGTGTAGGCGTCAACAATGCCCTCTGTAGCGACGATTTCCCCTCCGGTTGGAAAATCCGGGCCTGGAATCAGTTCTATCAACTTCTCATCGGATAGTTCCGGGTTTTCAATCAAAGCAATTAAACCGTCTACCACCTCCCCCAAATTGTGTGGCGGGATATTAGTTGCCATCCCCACAGCAATGCCCGTACAGCCGTTGAGTAACAGAAACGGCAACTGAGCAGGCAGCGCCGTCGGTTCCTGCTGCGAATTGTCAAAGTTACCAGTAAAATCAACAGTTGCGTCACCGACTTGGGTTAGCATAGCTTCGTGGGCGATCGGTGCTAGCCTCGTTTCCGTATACCGCATAGCAGCCGCCGGATCATTGTCCACCGAACCGAAATTGCCGTGACCCGCCAGTAAAGGATAGCGGCTCGAAAACTCCTGAACCATGCGTACCAGAGCGTCGTAAACCGATTGGTCGCCGTGGGGGTGATATTTTCCCAAAACATCTCCAACTACCCGGGCGCACTTACGGTAAGGTCGGTCTGGCGTCAGACCTAGTTCGTGCATCGCATATAAAATTCGACGGTGAACTGGTTTTAAACCGTCGCGGACATCAGGCAAAGCTCGCCCGACGATCACACTCATGGCATATTCGAGGTACGATTGCTGCATCTCGGCGTGCAGAGGCGTAGAAATTACTTGCCCGGAAAGTAGGTTGAGTTGTTTAGCCATGAGTCCTTGTGTCCGTTAATTCCTGAGTGAAAACAGCCTCTGTCAATAATGCCGAGGTTCCCTGTCTCGATTGAAAAGCCTTTGCCGCAGGCGAACCGAAAGTTCGACCCAACCGCCCAGTTGAAGAATAAAAATAAACTTAACTTGTGAAAGCAGAATCAGAGTCCCGAAGACGGGCAACACTTGCCTCTTACTCTCCACTCTTACCCTAACCTCTATGTTGCCTTCATTTGCGCCTACCTGTCTATTTACCTTCTCACGGCAGAATGTAAATAGACAGGAGAACACGGAATGCCAGAAACTCAGAACGTAGTGAGGCTGTAGCTCTTCCTAGGAAAGCGTCAATCGATTTTAGATTTTAGATTTTAGATTTTAGATTGAAGCATTGACTTGCGCGAGATAAATTCGGGGGCTCCTTGATCGGATACAGGTTTTTTATTTCTGGACGGATGAATCCGGGGGCTTGTATCCTCGATGCTTTCGGTCACGAGGGACTGGAGTCCCCGTCAATCTATGATAGAATTTAATTGCAATTAGGAATAACCATCTACACGAAGAAATATTTTATTCAGGAGAAACCCTGGATTGAGCTCGTCTCGGTACAGCCGTAGCGTGGATCAAGCAGCAATGGTTGACGATCGAGCTTATCGTATTTTGGCAAGCGTGATGGACTCCGAAAGTATTACAAAAGAAAAGTAAGCGGAATTGGAATACCTGTGGTACTGGCACTTGTTCTGATCGTGTAGAGGCGACTGGACTGTCAGTAACCCCGGTCTAAAGACACGGGGCTTGCAAGAGAAATCTGGCAAGCCGTACTGACCAGACTAAGGCTTAATTGCCTACGTTTTGAGAGTCACGACACCCTGTGGATGCGTAGCTAGTCCCCTGCTCTGTCATCTGCAATTAAACAGTTCTAAGGTCACTGGAACAGTGTTGCAGGTCTAACAAGCTCTCGAAACATTGTCGAAGCTAACATTACCCCATTCATGGGAGGCACAACCCGTGCAAAATACTATGCGTACAGGATTGGAAGATTGGAAGCGGTAATTGTCCCGTTGAAAGTGCAATACAAAAGTACACTCCCGTTAACCAATCCCAAGGCGGTAGTAAATCAAAAATATAAAGCCGTGCTTCTAGCACGGGGTTTCTACCCATTTTTTCTGATGAGGGAAGTCCAAGTTTTGGGCTTATTCAACCATAGAGCGTGGCCCTGACTCGCTGAGAGTGTCAAAAATGCCGATATTGATGAATTCATCAGTCAAAAGCTCTCCTGGCGATATCTCCTAGTCTGACATCCCCTTGATGAACGCAAGCGTCGATATTTTCAGCCGTTTTGAGGGGTTAAAACTGAGTATTAGGAATCTCCAACAATCCCCGCTAGATTCGCTATTCCGAATGCGGTGGCGAGGGGAGGATGTGAATAAACATGGCTTGATTCTAATGAGGAGGAAGGAAAATAATTATCATACATTCCCGACTCTAATACCAGTTCAAAAAATAATGCAACTGTAGGCCCGTGATCCCAACCCATACCCAGTCTATCAGTTCCCATCTAAAATCTAAAATTTAAAATTTAAAATCTAAAATCTAAAATGGTAGAAGCCGGAGGCTTGAGCGAAAGAGAGGATACTATAATTCCTGGACGCACGGGTAGTCAGAAACCGGGTTTTTTCATAGCAATAGTTCGTTATAGCCCGCCACAACTAGCAAAAACCTGGTTGCGAGGCGTCGTCCATGCGTCCAGGATTGTACTATAAACCTGCTACCTGAGAATCTTGAGACTCTCACCACTGTCAGGTCTAGTTATAAAAAAGAACTAAACTGTCTGTGTATAGTAGTCTAAATGATGGTACTGGATGCTTCTAGGCATCTGTAAACCCTCTGACAGCTAGTGGCTCAAGGATATACATACGGGTTTTGCAGGGTTCCCGGCTGATGGCGCTAAAAACTCTGCATTTTTGACGGGGAATGTAGTCCCCGTGTCGTGTTCCTCTTTGGACTAAAGTCACAAAGTTTCTATACTTCCCATATTTATTTATGAAAACCGTTCTGATTGTAGAGGACGATTTGGTTAATGCTCGGGTTTTTTCCAAAATTCTGACTAAGCGGGGGGGCTTAGCCGTGAAACACACGGAAAATGTTGAAGAGGTGATGCAGATTGCTGCCAACCGCGAAGCTGATTTGATTTTAATGGATGTGTCTCTTTCGCGCAGCGTGTACCAGGGCAAATCTGTTGACGGCATTAAGATTACTCAACTGCTCAAAGCTGACCCGCAAACGGCCTGGCTGCCGATTATTTTGGTGACTGCTCACGCGATGGCTGGTGATAAAGAAACATTTCTGGATCTAAGCGGTGCCGACGGTTACATCTCTAAACCTGTGGTAGACCATCAAGAGTTTGTGAATCAAATCAAGGCTTTGCTGCCTGATTGAGTGAACCATACATGAAGAAGGAATAAGAAGGAAGAAGGAAAAAGGAAGAAAGAAGAAAGAATTGTTTGTTTGAATCAACAAACAATTAAAACTCTAGAATTACAAAGTTTGCTTAAACTCTGAATCTTCCTTCTTCCTTCTTCCTGTCGATGTCAAGAAAGCACAATGCTATGAGTTCGGACTTGTAATTTGTGAGGAAAAAATTGAGATTTTTATGACGAGTGAAATCGAAGTGTGCGTTGCGGCGAGGAACCAAATTATCCTCAGCGAGCGCAACGCTGTTCACTCATTCATGCAATCTCAAAACTATGATTACTCTTCGTCCTCATCGAAGTCAAAACCGATATCATCATCATCGTCAACATCCGGGCCCAAAGTATCATCCTCAGTCTCAGCGACAAAATCGTCCTCATCAACCTCAACTTCCTCAAAATCCTCATCAGGCTCAAGATCGGACGGGCGCCCGATCTCATAACCGCTCTCGATCGTATAAGCACGGCGCGCCGATCGATCGTCAAGTACCACATCCTCCTGTAAATCGTGGATGTCGTCATCAAACACAGCACCATCAAAACCCGCATCCTGGACCCCAGCATCCTCATAGGCATTGAACCCAGTACCCGCAGGAATCAGGCGGCCGATAATCACATTTTCCTTCAGCCCCCGCAGCCAGTCAGACTTACCCTCGATCGCAGCTTCAGTCAACACCCGCGTCGTCTCCTGGAACGAAGCAGCAGAAATAAAGCTATCAGTATTCAGCGAAGCCTTAGTAATCCCCAGCAACACCGGAGTATAATCCGCCGGCGCTCCACCAGTAATTGACATCGCCTCATTCACCTGCTCAACCTGCCGCAATTCTACCAACTCACCGGGGAGCATAGTAGTATCGCCACCATCCTCCATCCTGACTTTGTTGGTCATCTGGCGGACAATCACCTCAATGTGCTTATCAGAAATATCCACGCCCTGAGACTGATAAACCGACTGCACCTCATTCACCAAAAACGTCTGCACCTGTTGGAAACTCTCCAAGGCAGCCTCAAAAGTAGACTGCCGCTCTTTGAGTACGTGGAAGAACACCTCCAGAATTTCGTGAGGATTAGCAGGCCCGTCGGTCAAAGCTTCGGCGACGCCGACGCGCTGTCCGTCGGAAACGATCGGGTTTTGACCAGGCAACAAAGGATACTCCTCAATCCGGCCATCATCCTCAATCACCGCAAGTTCCACAACATCGTCATCCGTAACCACGCGAGCCGTCCCCGGCCGCTTGGCTAAAATACAAGCTTCCTTCGGCTTCCGCCCTTCAAGAAGTTCCTCAATCCGTGGCAAACCCTGAATGATATCCCCAGTCTTTGCCCGCTCAAACACCAGAATCACCAAATTGTCACCCCGCTGCACCAAATCGCCGTCGTCTACGTGCAGCACCGCACCGGCCGAAACCCGGTAAGGACGAGCCACCCTGAGCAAGAGTTTCGCCGATTCTGTCTCCGACGCAGGTACAACCTTCACAACTTGGCCGGACTCTTCGAGAACAACTCCCGGAGCTATTTCGGTACCAGCCACCAGCAGTTGACCCGGACTCACATCCGGCGTACTCGCCACAGAGATCGAAATAGAATCCGCATCTCGCATCACCAACAGTCGGCGCACTGGTTCGCCATGCCCCTCGCGGATGCCCCGGACGATACCCGCTTCTTTGCAGAGAATCTCCGTGCGGGCGACTACTGCCCCGGGCGCGATCGACTGCCCATCCTCCACCAACAGCCGCGTGTGAGTGCTGCCCTGAGTCGGATCAGCAGACACATCCCGCCGAATGACTAGCGATTCCAAAATGACTAGCTGCAAGCGGAAAGTCTTGGAAACTCGATCGCCCCCATCGGCCAGGGGCATCGCCAACTCTTGCGACGCACTAACGTCTTCAGGCGAACCCCAAGCCGGGCCCGAACCGTCCGCCCCAAAAGCCATAGCATCATCCTCATCCGGCAGCAGCTCAATATCCGCCGCCAGTTGCGGAGCTCCCGAACCAATTTCCAAAATAAGCTGAGTCCGCAGCAGTTCCAATCCCTCGACAGATTTGACGCGCTCCCCATCCTTATAAGGGAGTCGCTGCACTGCTTTCAAAGAGATCGACTCATTCAGCGCTGTCTGAGAAGGCACTGGTGGCTTATCCGGCACCGGGAACTCCACCACCGGCCGCAGCAGCAAAGCGGGGCCTTCGGGAGTTTCGATATATTCGGCATAGCCCAATTCTTCGGCAATCAAGCCTGGGGAAATCTCTTGACCGGCATTGACGATTTGACCTTCCCCGAAAGTTAGCGGCGGGCGGTCAACTACATGGAGTGTGCCCGGCTTGATCACAATTTCCCGCAGGATGTCATTTTTCTGAGTGATTTCCACTGCCCCGCTGGTTTGGCAGAAAATATCCTTAACGACTTCTGTACCGGCCTCTACGTACTGGCCATCTTCCACCAGCAGCAGAGAAATGTCTTTATTGACTTCGTGGCACTCTTCCGGTATCCAGAGCAGAGTGCCGCCTTTGACGACTTCGTAGCCAAGTTTAGCTTTGCCGCGCTTGTGGACTTCCACCCCGCCGTACTTGACAATGCCCCCTGTAGCTGTGCGGTAGCTGTCGTCGAGCAGTTCGGCGACGACTTCTCCGTTGATGACTTTGCTCCCAGGAGCAGTCTTCAGGGAAAACCGCTGCTTGGAAGATGTTTCGATCGTGTAGTGGTCGCGGCCGCCTGCACTTTCGGCCCGCACGACTGCTTGGTCGAGCAGGACTTGGGCGGTGATTATTTCGATTTCTCTGGGGTCAGCGATGCGGACTACGCCACCGTGTTCGGAGACGAGTTTGGTTTCGGCAATCACGCTTTCGGCCGGAATGCGATCGCCATTTTTCACGGCTGGTTCTGCGCCGGGGGGCAAGTTGTAGACTTCTCCTGAGAGAATCCAAATCAGCCCGCCTTTGCTGGCTGTGCGGGTTGTGTTCCCTTGGCGGTCGGTTTTTTCTTCTGGCACCAAATCAGCAAATTTGGCTTCTCCGGCTAAGTCGGAAGCCACGTCTGTAGTCACTTTTTCCGTAGTTTTGCGGGCGGCGCGACCGACGATCGGCACTTCTGCCAAAACTTGACCGGGAATGGCGCGCTGTCCGTCTTTGACCATCAGAGTCGAACCTTGGACGATCGCTAATTCGATTTTCAGTTTTTGATTTTTGGCGCCGGATTTTCCTTCTTCAAATCCGTCGCCTTCAAATACGAGTTTGCCGTTGTTTTCGGCTACCAGTGCTTCTTCGCCGTGTCTGGTGCGGAAGGAGCGAGTACGCAAGTTCTTGAATTTCACTACGCCGGGGAAGGGGGCGCGTTCTTGTTTGGCGACTTCTCCGGTGAATACGCCGCCGGTGTGGAAGGTACGCATGGTGAGCTGGGTTCCGGGTTCGCCGATCGACTGAGCTGCAATAATCCCGATCGCTTCTCCCATGTCCACCATTTTCAAGTGGGCCAGACTCCAGCCGTAGCAGTGCTGACAAACCGATCGAGTCGATTCACAAGTCAGGGGCGATCGTAAATACACTTCTGCTACCCCAGCTTTACCAATTTCCGTTGCCAACTCATCGGTAATTGGCTGATTTCGGACGGCTTTTTCGCTGCCGTAAGTCACGATTTCCCCCGTTTTGGGGTGCACCGCATCCCTCGCCAACACGCGCCCTAGCAGCCTGTCCTTGAGGGGAATCAGCACTGTTGCTCCGTCGGTCATCGGCCGGACTCGAATTCCCCGCTGGGTGCCGCAGTCTACTTCGCGCACAATTACATCCTGGGACACATCCACCAAACGGCGAGTAAGATAGCCAGAGTCTGCTGTCCGCAAGGCTGTATCTACTAAGCCTTTGCGCGCGCCGTAGGAAGAAATAATGTATTCGGTGACGGTGAGTCCTTCGCGGAAGTTGGTTTTAATTGGCAAGTCAATAATTTCCCCCTGCGGGTCTGCCATCAATCCGCGCATTCCGACTAGCTGCCGCACTTGAGAAATGTTTCCCCGCGCCCCGGAGAAGGCCATCATGTAGACGGAGTTTAGGGGGTCTGTGGCTCGGAAGTTTTTGACTACTTCGTCTTTGAGGTCTTCTGAGGTGCTGTTCCAGGTGTCGATTACTTTTTGGAACCGTTCGACTTCGGTGATTTCGCCTCTGGTGTATTTTTGTTCGGTGATGCGGATTTCTTCTTCGGCTGCATCTAGGAGCGATCGTTTTGATGGCGGCACCTGCAAGTCATCTACGCTAATCGAAACTCCGGCCCGTGTCGCAAAGCGGAAACCCAAGTCTTTGAGTTTATCTGCCATTTGCGCTGTACGGGCAGTTCCGTAGTGCATGAAAGACCAAGAGATTAATTTTTTGAGCTGACCTTTGTCAACAACTCGATTGCGAAAAACAATTTCCTTATTTTCTGTCATTTTTCTGAGTAGTAGTAGTAGTAGTAGTAATTGGTAATTGGAGTATTGACGCAGGAGGCTCTCTTGCTGCGAGGCAGAGGGCAGTAGTAAGTAGGTTGGGTTGAGGAACGAAACCCAACATTTCACCCACCCAACATTTCACCCACCCAACATTTCACCCACCCAACATTTCACCCACCCAACATTTCACCCACCCAACATTAACCCAACCGTATTGATTAGTAATTAGTAAGCAGTAATGGGTAAATTTCCTAACTTAAATCACCATTATTTATTAGCGATTACTTATCAGTAATTACCCACCAACCCTTACCCATTACCTCCTAATTATTTATCACCGACTCAATAGTTTGGTGATAAATAATCCGGCCCGGAGTAGTGCGAATGAACTGATTGAGCACCTTGCCGTCTCCGTCTTCCCGAACTCGGCGGAACTTGTATTCTTTCGTCACGATACCGTCGGTAGAGCGTTCTACCTTCAGTGGTTCTCCTTCAGGTTCTATGTTTTCGATAGCGCCTTGAAACCTCACCCACACATAGGAGTGCAAGTCAACGACTCCTTGTTCGTAAGCTACAACCGCGTCGGTGAGGTTGGAGAAATAGTGACCGGCTCCTTTTTGAGCGTCAGGATTTTCGGCTGTTAAGTAATAGCAACCGAGCACCATATCTTGAGAAGGAGTAACGATCGGTCTTCCGGTTGCCGGCGACATAATGTTGTTAGAAGCCAGCATCAGCAAGCGCGCTTCCGCCTGAGATTCCAGAGACAAAGGCACGTGCACTGCCATTTGGTCGCCGTCAAAGTCAGCGTTAAACGCCGGACAGACTAGCGGGTGAAGCTGAATTGCCCTTCCGTCTACCAAAATCGGCTCAAAGGCTTGAATCCCCAAACGGTGCAGCGTTGGCGCCCGGTTCAGCATGACCGGGTGTCCTTCAATCACCTCCTGAAGCACGTCCCAAACACTAGGATCGTTGCGCTGAATCAGTTTTTTGGCAGCTTTGATGTTGTTGACCAATCCTTGGCGGATCAGGCGGTGGATGACGAAAGGCTGGAAAAGTTCGATCGCCATTTCCCTCGGCAAACCGCACTGATGAATCTTCAGTTTCGGCCCCACCACAATCACCGAACGCCCGGAGTAGTCAACCCGTTTACCCAGCAAGTTTTGCCGGAAGCGCCCTTGTTTCCCTTCAATGATGTCCGACAGCGACTTCAGCGGGCGGTTGTTTGCGCCCACCACAGTCCGGCCCCGGCGACCGTTGTCAATCAGCGCATCCACAGCTTCTTGTAGCATCCGCTTTTCGTTGCGGATGATAATCTCCGGCGCCAGAATTTCTTGCAGTCTCGCTAACCGATTATTCCGGTTGATGACTCTCCGATATAGGTCGTTGAGGTCGCTGGTTGCAAAACGCCCGCCGTCTAACTGCACCATCGGCCGCAAGTCGGGGGGAATCACCGGAATCACATTGAGCACCATCCAATCGGGTTGAGATCCCGTAGCGATGAAGTTGTCAATTACCCGCAAACGTTTAATTAACTTCGCCCGTTTTTGACCTTTAGCATTGGCAATATCTTCCCGCAACTTTTCCGCTTCACTTTCTAGCGGAATATTTTGCAGCAAAACTTGCAAAGCTTCAGCACCAATCCCCACTTCTACACCTGTGAGTGTGGAATCTTCGCTGTAAAGTTCGTCTTCTATTTCCAGCCAAGCATCTTCCGTAAGCAATTGTTTGTATTGCAGCTTCTCTGCATTACCTGCATTTAGGACAACGTAGGCATTGAAATAAACGATTTGTTCGACATCTCGGAGCGGCATATCTAACAGAATTGCCATGTAACTCGGAATGCCTTTGAGATACCAAACGTGAGCTACTGGAGCGGCTAATTTGATAAATCCCATCCGGTGACGGCGGACGCGAGATTCAGTGACTTCAACACCGCATCTTTCGCAAACAATGCCTCTATGGCGAACTCGTTTGTACTTCCCGCAATGACATTCCCAATCTTTTGCAGGCCCAAAAATGCGCTCGCAAAACAAGCCATCCATTTCAGGTTTTAATGTCCGGTAATTTATTGTTTCGGGTTTTGTCACTTCACCGGTTATCTGACCGTTGGGTAAAGTTCTCTCTCCCCACTGTCGAATTCTTTCTGGTGAAGCTAATCCTATCTTGACGTAATCAAAGCGTTGTTCTATTTTAGCCATTTTGACTCCAATTGATTATTTACTGTCGATTAGTGCTGGCAATTTATATTTTTTGTTTGCTTCGTTTTGAACTCAAATCAATATTACGCTCCTCTATAGGTGATGTTTCTTTTAATATCAGAAATGATATTTCTGGATACTCCAAATTCCTGAGCTATTTTAGCAAGGGATTCTCCGGCTTGGATTCGTTCTCGGATCTCAATAGCTTGAGCAAAAGTTAGCTTGCGTTCGAGATGTCCACCCATGCGGGGAACTGGAACCTCTTGACCTTCTTCTTTCCAAGTGACGTGATACTTAATATCGTGTATGGTTTTGCGGTCGACACTGTATTCCTGTGCTACATCCTTCATCCTCTTTCCGGCTGCTAGCTTTTGCCTAATTTCTCGCACATTTTCCCAGTCTAATTTGGCATTGGAAAGGGGATGACTTTTGCCTTGAGTGCGTCCTTTCTTAGAAGCATCTAATGAATTTTGAGTGCGAGTACCACCCCAAAGGTGTTCTGGATTAATACAACTGGGATTGTCGCAGGTATGACAAGCATCTATCGAAGTCGGAATTTCACATCCTAATTTCTCAGCTAAAACAGCACGAGTAACTGATTTCGATTTCCCATTTTTCCAGTATCTGCCATAGCCTTGACCGTCCTTTGAGCCTTGAAAAATGATGCAGCCGTTGTCTTGAATTTCTCCTAAAAAACCGGGCAAAACTGTAGTGAAGTTATCGGGAATATTTGTCTGAAGTATCTTAGTAATAGTTTCATGTTGTACTCCATACTCTTTTGCTAGGTGGTTTTTGACTGTTCCAGATAAATATTTAGTCTGAATTTCCCGGAGTTGTTCGATCGACAATATGCCAATACCCGGAATACTTTTCCGTCTGGGAGTTTTGCGATCGCGCTCGATCATCTGCCCGGTATTTTCCGCCGCAGTTCCCGCTACGAGATGTGCTGGGTTGATGCAGCTTCGATTGTCACAGGTGTGGCAAGCAAAATAACCGGAACCAAGGAATCCTGCTATTTTTGATTCGAGGACTAATCGGTGGACTAATACCGTTTTGCCATCGAGCCACTTGCGCCCGTAACCGTTGCCAAACTTGCTCCCTTGCCAGTTAATACAGCCTGTCGCCCGGTCAAATTCTCCTTCTATTCCTGGGACAACTGTTACAATAGTCATGTCAGCGTCTCTCCTCTTAAGAGCGTTGATTCGCCTCACCAGTGTTCGTACCACTGCTGAGGCATTTTAATTGGGACTTCTCGATTTTAGATTTTAGAGGTGAGATGTAAGATTGAATGCTGTCAAACAATTCTTCAATCTAAAATCTAAAATCTAAAATCTAAAATCCCTAATCCTCGTCAAGTTCGTCACGAGAAAGCGATTCGTAAGTAGGCCGGGAGGGCGATCGCTTGCCCCCAGCATCTGCCATCAAATCCACCTCAACGTGCTCGCTGCCCTCGTCGGACGTATTCACCTTGTGCACAGCAATATCCAAGCACAAAGACTGCAACTCCCGCATCAGCACCTTGAAAGATTCCGGCGTACCGGGGCGCGGGATAGCTTTGCCTTTGACGATCGCATTCAGCGCTTCATTCCGCCCCTGCATATCGTCCGACTTCACAGTCAGCAACTCTTGCAAAGTATAAGCGGCGCCGAACGCTTCCAGCGCCCAGACTTCCATTTCTCCGAACCGCTGACCCCCCTGCTGCGCTTTGCCGCCCAAAGGCTGCTGCGTTACCAGCGAGTAAGGGCCTGTGCTACGGGCGTGGATCTTATCATCTACCAAGTGAACCAGCTTCAGCATATAGGCGATGCCGACTGTGATCGGGCGATCGAACGGTTCCCCAGTTCGGCCATCGTAGACAATAGTCTTGCCGGGGTGCTTTTCGTTAAACACCCAAGGCTTGCCGGTTTTTTCGCGTGCCTCCTGTAGCTTGCCGTGTACGGTTTCCCGCGACTTTTCAGCGCCGTGCATTTCATCAAAAGGCACCATCTTGAACCGCATCGACAGATTTTCGCCCGCCCATCCCAGCAAGCACTCAAAAATCTGACCTACGTTCATCCGCGACGGTACGCCCAAGGGATTGAGCACTATGTCAACCGGAGTCCCGTCGGGCAAATAAGGCATATCCTCCATCGGCAGAATCCGGGACACAATACCCTTATTTCCGTGGCGGCCGGCCATTTTGTCGCCGACTTGAATCTTCCGCTTTTGAGCTACGTAGACACGGACGACCATGTTAGCGCCGGGGGGCAGTTCGTCGCCCTGTTCGCGGGTAAACACCCGCACGTCCACCACGCGGCCTTTTTCGCCGTTAGGGACGCGGAGGGAATTGTCGCGCACATCGCGGGCTTTTTCGCCGAAGATTGCTCTGAGCAATTTTTCTTCCGGCGGTTGGTCGGATTCGCCTTTGGGGGTGACTTTGCCCACTAGGATGTCGCTGGCTTCTACCCAGGCACCTTTGCGGATAATCCCTTGTTCGTCTAGCTGGCGCAGCGCGTCTTCGCCGACGTTAGGAATTTCACGGGTGATTTCTTCGGGGCCGAGTTTGGTTTGGCGGGCTTCGATTTCGTATTTTTCAATGTGGATCGAAGTGTAGACATCTTCGTACACCAAACGCTCGCTAATTAGCATCGCGTCTTCGTAGTTGTAGCCTTCCCAAGGCATATAAGCTACGAGGATGTTGTGACCCAGAGCGAGTTCTGCCCCCTCGGTGGACGAACCGTCGGCGAGCACTTGACCTGCTACGACTCGATCGCCCTCATAAATCAGCGGACGCTGGTTTAAACAAGTATCCTGGTTAGAACGCTGATATTTTTGCAGTTCGTGTTCGATGCAGCCAGCATATTTTTGCTTCCAAACCGAGGGCTGTTTGACTTTGAGATCGTCGTATTCCTTAATCAGGAAATGTTCTTCGCTGGAATTCGATTCGGCATCTACAGCCAGGGGTTTGACAATAATCCGGGTAGCGTCGATGTAAATCACCTCGCCGTCGATCCGGGAAACCACAACCATCCCCGAATCTCGCGCCGCCTGAGCTTCCAAGCCCGTACCGACGAGGGGCCGTTCTGGTTTCAGTAGCGGCACAGCTTGCCGCTGCATATTCGATCCCATCAGAGCTCGGTTGGCGTCGTCGTGTTCCAAGAACGGAATCAGCGATGTCGCGACGGAGACGATTTGCACGGGCGAAATCGCCATGTAGTCCACCTGCATCGGAGTGGTGGTAGTGAATTCTTGGCGGTAGCGGACGGCTACGGTTTCGCCCAAGAGGTTGTTGTTTTCGTCGAGGCTGATGTCTCCGGGGGCGACGCGCAAATCGTCTTCTTCGTCGGCTGTCATGTAAACAGGGGCTTTGTCGCGCAGCACCCGTCCTTTTTCTACTGGATAAAAAGGAGTTTCGATGAAGCCGTAAGGGTTGACTCGGGCGTGGGTTGCTAAGGAACCGATCAGACCGGCGTTAGGGCCTTCTGGTGTTTCGATCGGGCAAATCCGGCCGTAGTGGGACGGGTGAATGTCCCGCACTGCAAACCCGGCGCGTTCGCGAGTCAAACCTCCAGGGCCCAAGGCGGAAAGCCGACGTTTGTGAGTCAGTTCTGCCAGAGGGTTGGTTTGATCCATGAACTGGGATAGCTGGGAGGAACCGAAGAATTCCTTGATTGCTGCTACCAGCGGTTTGGGGTTGACCAGAGAGGCGGGGCTGAGGGAGTCGGCATCCGAGACGGTCATTCTTTCGCGGATGATCCGTTCTAAGCGGTTGAGGCCGACTCGGACTTGGTTTTGCAGCAGTTCTCCGACACTGCGGACGCGACGGTTGCCTAAGTGGTCGATGTCGTCGGTGGAACCGATGTCGAATTCGAGGTTAATTAAGTAGTCGATCGCCGTCAAGATATCTTGCGATGTCAGCACCCGCGTGGTATCGGGGACTGTCAATCGCAATTTTTTGTTGAGTTTGTAGCGGCCGACTCGGCCCAAATCGTAGCGTTTGGGGTCGAAAAAGCGCGAGTTGAGGAGCTGTTCGCCTCCCGCCACGGTGGGGGGTTCACCGGGACGTAGTTTGCGGTAGAGTTCCATCAAAGCTTCTTCTTCGCCGAATTGTCCTTCTTTCTCGATCGTTTTTTGGAAGTATTCCGGGTGGCGGAGTGAGTCGTAGATTTCGCCGTCTGTAAGTCCGAGGGCTTTGAGCAGCACCTGAGCCGATAGTTTGCGGGTTTTGTCGATTCTGACCCAGACTAAATCGTTTTTGTCTGTCTCGAACTTGAGCCACGCGCCCCGGTTAGGGATGAGCGAGGCGTTATAGGAACGCCGACCGTTTTTGTCGGTTTCCGATTTGTAGTACACGCCGGGGGAACGCACGATTTGGTTGACAATCACCCGTTCCGCGCCGTTGATGATGAATGTGCCGCGCTCGGTCATCAGGGGCAAGTCGCCGATGAAGACTTCTTGTTCTTTGATTTCCCCTGTTTCTTTGTTAATCAGGCGGGTGGGGACGTACATTTGCACCGAGTAGGTGCTGTCCCGGCGCTTGGCTTCGTCCACATCATATTTGGGGCGCTTGAGTTTGAAGTCTTTGCCCATGAAGTGGAGTTCCAGCTTGCCCGTGTAGTCTGTAATCGGGGAGAAGCTGTCGAGTTCTTCGATCAGCCCGGCTTCTAGAAACCAGCGAAAACTTGCCCGCTGGATTTCGATCAAATCGGGCAAGGTGAAGGCGAATTCTGTGTAATCTTTAGTGGTCATGGGTGTCCTTTTTCCGCAGTGGCTCTAGCTTTTTACATGGCGCCAAGGCTGGGCTTTTTTACCTTGTTGCGTTTTTTTGATGGATTGTGTGAGAGAATTTATATGATGTTTTCGATCGCCTGCCAACTGCTGCAACGGTTATTATTGCTTGGGGCTCGCAGTATTTTTGTGCGGATTTTAGTTTCGATCGAGATGCTTTTAGCTTTGATCTCGTGGTATCCCGGGGTGAATTCCCTACACTTTTGACTCCTAAAATTGACTTGACAGCTATTGCCAAATTGCTGAGGTTCCAAGTTTCTTCTGATGTGTAAGTTTGAGTGTGTAAGTTTGAGGTATTGCCTGAAGTTTTGACCTATCCCGAAGTTTAGCGTACTCGCGTTGTGTTGGTAGTTCCTGGGCGACATCGCAGGATCGGATACTAAGCCAACGCCCGATCGGTCGGTTCTTTTTATTATAGGACGCAAATCCGATCGCAACAGGCAACGCCAAAAGAATCTCCAATAAAGGATGAATCCGGTTTTTCTGGCAGGATAGAAATGGGATTATCCCGATCGCTGGCTCCTAAATCAACCTGTTTTCCTCGTTTCTCTGCTCTGCTATAACTAAGCTGTTGCGCGTTTAAATTGCATATTCTGGACGGGCTAGAAGCCCATCCCACAATAATTTGAGTGATTTTTGACACACAATTTAAATGGAGAACAGCTTAAACAGAAAAGCCGAATAGCTGACAGGCATTTTCGGTTGTCTGCTGGGACAAAGTTAAAAGAGAAACTCCTCTCAATTTAGCAACTTGCTCGGCTACGTAGTAGACATAGGCTGGTTCGTTGCGTTTTCCCCGCTGGGGTACGGGGGCGAGAAAAGGGCAATCTGTCTCGACTAGGATGCGATCGCTATTTACCATACAAGCTGATTCTTGTATTTGCAAGGCTTTTTTAAAGGTGACTGTTCCGCTAAAACTGATGTAGAAACCTAGGTCTAAAAACCACTGGGTTTCTTCGGGTGTGCCTCCCCAGCAGTGCATGACCCCGCGCACTGGCCCGCGTGTTTGCCAAAAGTTCCTCAGCATTTCGGCCATGGGGGCGGCGGCGTCGCGACAGTGGATAATGACTGGTTTGTCAAGTTCCTGGGCGATTTCAAGCTGTGCCTCAAACACTTTAAACTGGTGTTCTCGATCGTCAGCTTTATAAAAGTCCAGTCCGGTTTCGCCGATCGCTACTACCCTAGAGTCCGAACTTGCTAATTCCCTAATCTGGCTCGCAGTCTCGTCTTTCCACTTGTCCGCATCTAGGGGGTGAAGTCCAACCGCAAACGAGACTTCTGAAAACTGATTGGCGATTGCTTGAATGCCGGCAAACTCTTCTGGCTCTACACAAGAATGAACCAGCCGAACTACACCAGCTTCGCGCCAGCGTTCTCGAATGGCTTCTAACTCAGATTTATAGGTCTCAAAGTTGATATGAACGTGAGTGTCGATGAGCTGCATGGGGGAAGCAGATTAGAGGTGATACGGGAGAGTCTTGGTGGGATAGGGCGAGGGGGGAGTGAGAGAGTCGGGGAGTGGGAGTGGGAGAGAGTGTGTGGGAAAAATCTTCCGTCTTCTTTCTTCCTTCTTCCTGCTTCACGCTTGACAATCAAGCATCCAGGATACCCGCCACGTGATTCATCCGTTCAGAAATAAAAAACCTGTATCCGATGAAACTTGCCGAACGTATTTATCTCGCGCAAGTCAATGCTTCAATCGAAAATCGAAAATCGAAAATCGAAAATCGATTGACTTCTTCCCTCAACATCCATCCCTTCAATCTTGTACACTGCTTCGTTGCCGAACTTTCTGCTTCCTTAAGATGCTACCGAGGATGTTTCGTGCGGCTTGAGGGTTCTTGCCAAGCGGGACTTTTTGCGAGCGCCGTTGTTGCGGTGGAGTACACCTTTTTTGACAGCTTTGTCAATTTTGCTGTAGGCCTCAGACATTCGCTGCTGGACTTCTTGCATTAATTCCGGGCTCGGAGCTGCGGCGTACTTGTCTACGGCAGCGAAATATTTCTTCATCAAAGTTTTGACCGCTGACTTGTAAGATTTGTTGTACAAGCGGTTACGTTCGGCGATTTTGACTCGTTTGACGGCGGACTTAATATTTGCCATAGTTCAGTTGCTGGAAGTAGGTATTCATTGATACACCCTAGTCTCAAGACAGTCCCAAGACACGGGGATTTTGAAGGACAACCTTTTCGGGATCGATCCGCAAAAAGCTTGATTTTTAAGGGCGGAGTGAGACAGCCACTCTCCATGCGCTCAGATTGAGCTGAGTCTGTGGCTACTTTTTGGCGATCGCCCGCGCAATAATTTTTTATTGACTCATTTAACTGCCTGTTATTTACCCCTGACCATACCCAAAGGTATGACACGGGTGTTACGGAGGCGTTTTGCGGTGTTTCCACCGTCACGAGTTAAAGTCACGGTTTCTTGCGCGCAATTTTCAAGTATACAATAATTTGGCGTTTTTTTATAAAAAAATTATCAGGTGTTGGAAAAACTAATATAGCACCTATTTTGCTTAAAATCCAATTCTCTGAAAAATCCAAGTTAAGCTATAACAAAGAATACGGGTTATTTGGGCTTCGGCAAGAAGCACTTACCGAAGGTAGAAGGTAAAAAGCTGAAGGTAGAAGGTAGAAGGTAGAAGACAGCCGGATCTGAAGGTAGAAGCTAGAAGGCAGAATCAAAATTCTCCCGCTCGAACACTCTCCCTCTCGGATATTATCGGGGTCGGACACTCTCCCCCTCTGCGTTCCAACCCTCTCCCTCCGCACCCGGTTCTCTAGCGGGCAATTCCTAGAGAAGGTTGTGACTTGTCCTCAGTGTTGCAAAATCCTCGACAGAGATTTAAACGCTGCACTGAAGCCTTGGAAAATGCCGCGACTCTCGCGGTTTAAGCTTGTGGACTGGTGGTGGCCTACTTCTCTAGGAGATCGCCACAAAAATCCCCAATTGTCAAGCAAATGTTAGTGAAGTTATAGACGGCATTCCTAATCTCCATGCTGCGAATCATTACTCAGTGGGTTGAGGCACAAGCTGAACTGCGACGGATCTGCGATCGCACCCATGACGAACTTGTCGTTCACAAAGAAGCCACCGTGCGGGAGGTGCTGCAAGCTGTAAGGCGCAGAGGCGATCAGGCTGTGCTGCACTACACTGCTGAATTTGACCGCATGACCCTAAATGTGGAAGATTTACGGGTGAGTGGCGCCGAATTGGATGCTGCTTACCAACAGGTGTCTAAAGAATTATTAAATGCCATCCGGCTGGCTTGCAAACAGGTAGAGGCGTTTCACCGACAGCGCGTACCCAAGTCTTGGGTGCAGTTTGGTGATGACGAGATTGTTTTGGGTAAGCGCTACACGCCGGTCGATCGAGCGGGAATCTACATTCCTGGCGGTCAGGCGTCCTATCCGAGTTCGGTGATCATGAATGCGGTTCCTGCGAAGGTCGCCAAGGTGCCGAGACTGGTGATGTGTACTCCCCCCGGACAGGAGAAGAAAATGAATCCTGCGGTGCTGGTAGCGGCTCAGGAAGCGGGAGTTGATGAGATTTATCGAGTCGGCGGGGCGCAGGCGATCGCAGCTTTAGCCTACGGTACGGAAACTATTCCGAAGGTGGATTTAATTACTGGGCCGGGGAATATTTACGTCACCCTGGCTAAAAAACTGGTTTACGGGACTGTGGGGATCGATTCTCTGGCTGGCCCGTCGGAAGTGCTGATTATTGCGGATGGTTCGGCGAATCCTGTCCACGTCGCTGCGGATATGTTGGCTCAAGCTGAGCACGATTCGATGGCGTCGGCAATTTTGCTGACGGCGGATTCGGTGCTGGCTAGGAAGGTGGTGGCTGAGGTAGACAGACAGTTGGCAAATCACCCGCGCCGAACTTTAACAGAAAAGGCGATCGCCAACTATGGCTTAGTCGTAGTAGTTGACTCGCTCAAAGCGGCGGCGGAACTCTCTAACGAGTTTGCGCCCGAACACTTGGAATTGCAAGTTGCAGATCCTTGGGCTTTGCTCGAGCAAATTCGCCACGCTGGGGCGATTTTCTTGGGATGCTCGACGCCGGAAGCTGTAGGTGATTATTTGGCTGGCCCGAATCACACTTTGCCGACTTCTGGGGCTCCGCGCTATGCGTCGCCGCTGGGTGTCGAAACTTTTATGAAGCATTCGAGTTTGATTCAATATTCGCCGGCTGCACTTAAGAAGGTGAGTAGGGCGATTAATGTTTTGGCCGAAGCAGAGGGGCTTCCTTCTCACGCTGATTCGGTGCGGCTGCGGACTGAAAATGAGGGAAAGGGTGAGTTTTAGATGGTAAATTTGAGATGGGCGATCGGCAAAATACATAGGTAGTCAAAAGCGATTGAAATGCAATGAAAGGAAGCAATTCTCTTGCGATTATGGTAGCTTTACATTCTGTGACAATCGACCCAGTTTATTTGCACCTACTTACTTACGCACTGCGGGTTTAAGAAACCCGGTTTCTTCAAGAATCTTGCTGAAAAGACGCAATAATGTTAAGAAACCGGGTTTATGGGTAGGTAATAATGATGTTGGTGGGAAGCGCGAAATTGTGGACAGTAGGCGAGAATCATCGAAAAATTTAAAGTCTAAATATCGGAAATTTAAAGGTGCATGGTATTGAATACTGTTTTGGTAGCGATCGACAATTCAGAGCTTGCAGAACGGGTTTTGCAAGTTGTAGGACAATTTCAGCTAGAATCGACGGCCAAGGTGATTCTAGTTCATGTTGTGAGTTCTGGTAGGTCGGATTTTGACGCGGTTGTCGATCGACCTCACGCTCAGGGAGATGAGATTGATTACCGAGAGGTAGAGAAGTTGCTGCAATCTTATCAGCAAAAGTTGCTTTGCCAGAGCGAATTGGAGATTGTTTCGGGACAACCTGCCGAAGAAATTGTCCGTTTGGCTCATATCTATAAGGCGGATTTAATTGCGATCGGCTGTCGGGGTTTGACTGGTTTAAAGCGGATTTTGGAGGGTTCGGTGAGTGCGGAGGTTGTGGCTGAGGCTCCTTGTTCGGTGTTGGTGGTGCGGGCGAAGTAAGTAGGCTGGTAAATGCGATCGACTATTGCATTTACATCAACCAAGATAGCTATTAATACCAAATCCGGGTATCGTATCTCCTTGATGTTTAGTAAAAGTAGGGTGCGTCGCCACTAACAATTCTTTCTCCCCAGAAAGCGATCGAGCGACGCACCCTACCATAGGATAAAGGGGATGAGCAACCCGGAGTTTGTATAAGATCATTTGTTAGTAGAATGTAAAAATTAACGACCTATCAAATATATGCTTTTTGTCAATTTACCGACCAACGAACAAATAAAAAACTTCCAGTAAGCGATCGCTTTTAACCGCAGATTAACGGGGCTACAAAAAGGGCGATTCACGATCAGGATAGCTCCGCTTCAGGCTCCTTTAATGAATTGATATTATGATAGACAAATAACCAATGGCTAAGCATTATCATCTATGCCTCCAACTGCGAAGTGCCTAAAAATTCCTCTGCGCGGTGTTCTTGTTGTTCCATTTGTTCTACAAATCTTTACAGGAGTGAGCTTAACAGGTTGGCTTTCCTTACGCAATGGACAAAAAGCGGTTAACGATGTGGCGGCTCAACTTCGTCAGGAGCTGATAGCACGCATTGAAGGAGAACTCGAGCAATATATCAACAAACCTCATGATATCAATCGTGTGAATTCAGTCGCTTTTGCACAGGGCCACATGGACATGATGAATGGCCGCAACGCTAAGCAATTTTTAACCCAAGTGCAAATTTCCCCTTTTGTTTTTTCATCCTATTGTGGCGATGCCCAAGGATATTATCTGGGTGCGACTCGTCGAGAGTCAAAAATCGCGATGACTGCGAGTAATAAAGAAACAAACTATCATTTTTATTTTTATGAAATGGATAATTGGGGCGATCGGCAAAAATTCCTAGAAAAGGTAAACTCTTCTTACGATCCTCGCCAACGCCCCTGGTATCTTTCTGCTGTGAAAGCAGGGAGACCTACTTGGAGCAAGATTTTTGTGAATATTGTCAACAATGGTAAGCCTGCAATTACTGCCAGCGAACCTGTCTATAACTCAGAAGGTAAACTTGTGGGTGTCTGTGCCACTCTTGTTGTCCTCTCAGAAAATTTAAGGGAATTTCTGGGAAGTTTGTCTATTGGTAAAACAGGTAAGGCTTTTGTGATGGAGCGATCGGGTTCAATGATTTCTAGTTCCACAAAAGAGCCACTAATCAAAGGACAAGGTAAAGCTCAGAAGATGATTGACGCCGTGGAAAGTAGCGAACCATTTGTGCGGGAGACAGCTAAATATTTGCAGAAATATTTTGGTAACTTTGACCAAATTCATAAATCAGAACAGTTAGAATTTACCCTCAACAGTGAACTGCAGTTTGTTCAGTTGCTACCGCTGAATGATGGTAGAGGCATGGATTGGCTAATTGTAGTCGTCGTGCCTGAATCTGATTTTATGGAGCAAATAAATTATAATAGAAATACGACGATTATCCTTTGTCTGTTATCACTGGTAATCGCAACAGGATTAGCAATTATCACTTCACAATGGATAGCTAAACCTATTCGGCGATTGAGTCAAGCCAGTCAGGCGATCGCCAGTGGAAATTTCGAGCAAAATGTTCCCGACACTCTCGTAGAGGAATTGGTAAGTTTATCAGTATCTTTTAATCAAATGAGTCACGAATTAAAGAACTCTTACCACACCCTTGAACAAAAAGTAGAAGAACGCACTCAAGAACTACGGGAGACTCAAGCCCAACTCATCCAAAGTGAGAAAATGTCATCTCTGGGGCAACTGGTAGCCGGGATTGCCCATGAAGTGAATAATCCCGCGAATTTTATTCACGGTAATTTATCTCATCTTAGCCAATATACCCAAGATTTACTAGAGCTAGTACAGCTTTATCAAAAGTATTATCCCCAGCCGGTATCGGAGATTCAAGCCAAGTCGGAAGATATTGAGATCGAATTTTTGAGCGAAGACTTATCAAAACTGCTCAAGTCTATGAAAGTAGGTTCTGAACGTATCCGCGATATTGTTAAATCTCTACGGAACTTTTCTCGATTGGACGAAGCAGATTTCAAAGCTGTCGATATCCATGAAGGCATTGAAAGCACCCTGATGATTCTGCAAAATCGTCTCAAGCCCAGACACACACATCCAGAGATTGAAGTGATCAAAGAGTACGGTAATCTGCCACCGATCGAATGTTATGCAGGACAGCTTAACCAGGTATTTATGAATATTCTGACAAATGCTCTGGATGCTTTAGATGAGCATCGGGTGGAGAAAAAGACAATTCGGATTAGTACGAGTCTGTATAACTCAGAATTGGTCAGAATTTGTATTGCTGATAATGGGTGTGGCATCACAGAGGAAGTCAAAAAACGGCTATTCGACCCATTCTTTACAACCAAACCGGTAGGAAAAGGTACGGGAATGGGGATGTCTATAAGTTATCAAATTGTGATCCAAAAGCATAAAGGGAAACTGTGGTGTACATCAGAACCCGGAGAAAGAACAGAGTTTTGGATCGAAATTCCTCTGAATCAAAGTGTTATTTAGTTGAGGATATTCGCGAACTGTGGCCTTATTTTGCCGAGCCCCATGAATCGGGTCACTTCAAAGCTGTGGAACCTTCAATTTTGATTTGTGATGGCCCGTTTCCCGATATCACCGAACCATGCGATCGAGATGAGGGGGAAAACCGCATAACCGCTGCAATCGGTAGAGTAGATATTAACCCTATTGCTGCAATCCCTTACAGTGCAAATTCTCCTCGATGTGCTGCATTTCCTTCATATCCTCACCCGCAACTATCCCGTAAATTTCCGTGTAGATTTTCCCGTATTTAACCTTCTCTAAAGCTGACAGGATTATCAAGTCCTTGCGATCGAGTTCTGGTTTCAGCGTGACAAGAATCGACTCCAAAGTCCCATCCATTCGGCAGTCACTGGAATATTTAGCCACCTCCTTTCCCCGCCCCAGTAAGGTATGGCGCTGTAAGCAAAGCGGAGTCGAGCCATTAACTCGGAAATTGGCATCAATAGCATACAACCGTCCCTCCGAGTCTTCCAGCACGTCGAAGCCAATAACGCCGAAATAACCCTGTTGATGAGCATATTTACCAATAGCGGCAATCATCTCAAAAAACCTACTCATGTCGGTTTCGCGGTAGTGAATCAGTCCCCCTAAATAGTTGCCCTCTGGAGTGACAAGTTGGCCGGTAGTGCCGATAAGCGTGATATTTCCCGTTTTGCTTACATAGAACTGTACGCAATAGTTCTGCACTTCATTCTTGACGAATTCCGAGACAATAATCGTATCCACCAACTTAATATCGAGATATTTCCTCACTTCCTGCAAGCAGTAGTTCATATCGCTGGCGCTTTTGATAATATAAGTGCCTTCTCCAGAAAGTCCGTGAGATGTTTTAATCAAGTAGGGGAATTGCTCTGGTAACTGAATGCTTTCGAGATTGACTTCGTGCAGATTGTAGGTTTCGTATTTCGGACATTGCACGCCTAATTCTGCTAGCGTTGCTTTGCTGAGTAAGTGGTAGTGGATGTCGGGATGAACGGCGTGTTTTTCGGGTTTGAGATTGTCGAAGGGAAATAGAGTCAGGAGTTTCTCAAAGCGATCGCTCATGCTGATATCTTCGAGATAAGTTGAGCAGTCTATCATCTCCATACTGCTGTTACTGAAGCCCAAATGCTCCCGCCAATAGTCAATCAGCGAGTTCGGCGGCGAATTAATCACAATCCCTGGAATGGCATCGCCTAACACAGCCAGATTTTTCCAAGGTTCCTTCTGACCAATCTTGTCGAAAGAAGTTTTGGTGGCTTCACTGCTGCCGTCTTGAATAAAGTATTTTTTCCTGTTGGGATAAGCAGCCCAACTGGCGGTGGCAGGGTAATTTAGGATGAACGCATAACGTGCATCTGTGATGTCTGGAGCAAACAAATCGGAAAGAGAGTTGCCTTGAAAGTAAGGAAAGTCGTATGTTGAGTTCATAGAAACATCCAAGTCGAGTTTGAATTGAACTGTTTTCCCGGCCACTAAGTAGCTCGACATAATTAAAAGTAGGGTGGGCATTGCCCGCCCTACAAATTGACAAAGTGTTTATTGATCAATACTTCGGACTGTTTTTGATTACCAACCGTAGAATAAGGGTTTCAAGCCTCGAAGGCAATGGAACTACCAACTGACATCATGTCCGGTCGAGCGACCGCGATTTTTGTAGGGGTGGGTTCACCAACAATACCTGCCCATAATTGACAATCTCAAAAACCCACCCCGACCGGGATATTAATTGATGTCAAGCTACTTAATAACTAGGAAACAAGATATTAGTTGCGGAATTTTAACTCTCTCCAACTAGAGAGAATGCAACCTCAATAACTTCAACGATGGACGAGTTGTTTTTTCTTAGTGAACGCAGCCACCTTGTCCATTCCTTCGGTCATATAAGCACAAGCCATGTCCGTTGAGTTATGCGCCCAGCCAACCTGCCCTTGAGGGTCTATGAGGATGCACCCAGCTTCTCCTGCCACCTTAGATGCCAGAGTCTCAATTGCCATCTGCGCTGCTTCGTCTGGGTGCTTGCCGGACGCTAGAATGTCGATCGCCCTCTTAGCTAGAACTACTGGCATAATGGACTCGCCATCGCCTGTGGTCGAGCAACCGCCCTGTTCATTTTCAGCAAACAAGCCTGAGCCAATAATGGCGCTGTCGCCGACGCGACCGGCGGGCTTATTCATAGTGCCGCCTGTTGAGGTACCGGCAACTAAGGTGCCACTACTATCCAAAGCTACACAACCAACGGTATTGGGGCGGTCAAGAACTTCTTTTTCCTCCTCCCACTCTTCCTGTTGCTCATCCGCGATTAAGTCTTCTTTTGTACACATCTCGGCTCCACTTTCTGCAGCAAAATGTTCTGCATGATCCGCTACTAAGAACATGGGTTTTTTATCCATAATCTTTCGCGCCACTGAGATGGGATGGCGCACGCCTTGAACATTTGCGATCGCTCCCCAAGCTAAGGAACGGCCTTCCATGATCGCTGCGTCTAGCTCTACTTCTCCCTGGTTGTTGAGAACCGATCCAAAGCCTGCGTTAAATGTCTGGTCAGCTTCCAGAACCCGGATAGCTGCCTCAACAGCTTCTGCTGCGGTACCCCCACTTGCGAGCACTGCCCAACCAGCTTCTGCTGCTGCGGTACAGCCTGCATTGTTGGCTGCAACCTTGTCTTCTGAGATGGTTTTCGCTCCACCGTGAACAATAATGCTTATTACCATAAATTGCCTTTTTTAACCTTAAGCAATACTTAAAACTTACTTAGATCACTGAATTTTTTAAATCAATTATTAAGCAACTTTTAAGTATTTTTTTTACCATCATACTTGTACAGGTTAGCAGTGTTGAATTTTGGCTTCTTCTATCTTCAGATGTAATTATTTTGGCCGCTCTTTGTGTTCCTCCCGACCTAGCTATTTAATAATTTTTAATAAAAACTGGGCCAAGTTATGTCAATAGTATGAGCAAATTTGGCTTCGATTTAGTTAACAACTTTTAAATATTTAGGGAGTCAAGATGGGGTAAAACTTAAGGCGATGCGCTACACATTAATAGGCAAAATGGGTAAACCTGAAGAATGAGACTTTGCTGAGAGGGTGACAAGAGAGCTATACCGATTGCTGTAAAAGGGATAGAGCATTTAGTCCTTGGCGAAAATTCTGAGCTTTATGGGGCTTTAGGGCTATCAGTGCTAACATCTGATCTCGCCATAAAACTAGGGAGTGACTCCAAGCATAACCAGATAATCCGAACCCAAAAATACTGTAATGGGGAAAATTATTAGGGGTTTTTTCCGAGCGATCGAGGTAAGCTACGAAGTGGTTATATTGGAACTCCTTCCCGGCGATAGTCGCTAGCCACCAAGCAGAATTAATCTACAAAAATCAAGCTAAAAATCGGGTGAAATTCACGAAACTGTATTCCGAATAATAGCCGCTATTTTTACGATTTTATAAACCTTATTTTGATATTATTCGCGCTTAATAAAATTTCTAAGCCAGCTTAAAAATTGAAACTTGATTCAGTCAAATTTAAGTTTTTTAACCATGTTTTGATTAGGTGTTTCCAATAAGCTCCTACTTTTAATTTATAAATAAATGCAAATATGTGAATGGTTACATTTTTGAATAAATGAGATTATTTAGATTTAAATTCTTGTTTTGTCAAAGGCTGGCTAGGCTGGTCAGAAGTCGCGACAGCAACACTCTTTTCTTGATTCAAAGCTAGGTCTTAACCCTTAGTCATTCGATTTTAGATTTTAGATTTTGGATTGATTCCACGGATCAATCACGTGGCGGGTACCACCTTTGAAATTCTTGGTCATGAGACAGTTTGCGAGCTTCCCGCTACGAAACTTTAGGTCTCCGATTACCACGATAGGATAAGGATTTTAACGTGTCAAAATCGGGGTCATTACCAGTTGTGTTCAGGGAAATAACTCCTCCATAATTTCGACATTCACTGCCAATATATTGGCCAAGCATGACTCCCAAAAATTATCGTGACTATCAGCAGATTCCGGTCTCGCCCTTGAGTTCGGTTGAGAGCAAATTCTACATATTTTTTAGTTTTGAAGGTTAATTTTGAACAGTTTCTTCGTTGCGCTATATTAAATCTTTGCTCTCTAAATTCAGACTTTCAAGCCGCTTTGGTTATAGGAAACCACAGCAACTGGGTCGAAAGCTGGGGGAGATTAAGAAATAGCTGGAGATTTCGGACGCGACTATTGTATTGAATCGGTTGTAGAAAAATATTAGCCAATCTTGATCGTCTGAGTTGTCGATGGCTTTGAAGCATCTGAACTAAGAGTTCTAAGGTGAGTGGTTGACTCTCGCTCAAGTGGATGCGTAATAACTTTTGGTATAATGTCTTTAGCATTTTTTGTGGGGTCGTTCCAAAAGTCACCCGCTTTTTTATGACTTCTCCATTATCTCAAACAATTGCCCCCTCTGGGTTTTCCCTCGGTTCTCACCTCTCAGGCTTGGGATAGGAAATTATTTGTTTATGAATCAAATTAAACGTGTTGCCATAGTGGGAGGAACCCACGGAAACGAACTCACAGGAATTTACCTCGTGAAGAAATTCGATCGCGCGCCAGAGTTAATTGGGCGATCGACTTTTGAAACTATCACCCTGCTAGCCAATCCCAAAGCTTGCGAAATCGGGACACGCTACATCGATATAGACCTCAACCGCTGCTTTAGAAAGCAAGATTTAGAAAATCCCCATCTCTCCAGCTATGAAGCCCAGCGGGCGAAAGAAATCTACGGCATTTTTAGCTCAAAAAACACTCATCTGCCCAACTTAATTATCGATTTGCACAGCACCACATCCAACATGGGGCTAACATTTATTCTCGCCAGCCATCATCCATTTAACCTGCAACTAGCAGCTTATTTAACCTCTGTGTATCCCCGCATCAAGGTACTCACTTCTACAACCAAGAATCATGATAGTCCTGTGCTGCGCTCGCTTTCGGAATTAGGCGGGACGCTGGAAGTTGGTGCAGTGCCACAAAGCGTATTAGATGCGTCTTTATTTCAGGAAACTGAGCAAGTTGTCGGTACGATATTAGACTGCGTAGAAGCCTACAATCAAGGCACAGTGCCTGCGGTCAAGAATCCCCTGACTATTTATCACACCATTGGGGCGATCGACTATCCCAGAAACGAGAACAGAGAAATTCAGGCAATGATTCATCCTCACCTGCAATCCAGAGATTATCAAGCCCTAAATCCCGGCGAACCGATGTTTTTGACCTTTGATGGTAAGTCGGTCTTGTATGAAGGTAAATCAACCGTATATCCCATTTTCATTAACGAGGCTGCTTACTATGAAAAAGGAATTGCCATGTGTTTTACCCAGAAGCAAATAGTCAGTTTTGAGTAGAAAATTTCAAATTATTTTTGAAATTTTTCCTGTGACAAAAACTCCTCTTTAGAAGCCCTAGTAAAAGAACGCAATTCCTTCCATATTTCCAAAGTGATAATACAGGTAATTAGCCACACCAAACCAGCAGTATAACCAGCAATAACATCGGTAGGCCAATGAACACCTAGGTAAAGCCGACTCAAACCAATAGCAGCAATTAATACAACTGTCAAGCTGTAAATCAACCAGCGCTGCTTGGGAAATCGTACACCCAAGAAATATCCTAGCAAACCGTAAATAACCATTGAAATCATTGCGTGTCCGCTAGGGAAACTGTAAAATGTTACATTAACAACGCGCTCCCAAAGTTGAGGTCGATCGCGGGCAAAAAGTTTTTTTAACAGTAAATTTAAACCGATCGCTCCACCACCCGCGATCGCAATAGTTGCAGATTCAGATCGGTGATTGCGCGCTAGCAAAATAATACCCAACGTCAGACAAATCACTAGCAGCAAATTCGGCTCCCCCAAAAAGGTAAATCCCAGCATTATTTGATCGCGCAAGGGAGTGTGCAATTGCCTCAGAGCGAGTAAAATAGAGGTATCGAAAGCGTAACTTTCTTTTTCCAACACCTCTTCGGCAATGGTGGCAAATCCCCACATCGCCAAAGCCGCAACAGCAAGCCCGGTAAGCCGAATTATCGAAATGAGCGATCGAATTTTAGAACCCATTCTGGAACTAATTAAAATTTTAAAATTTCCAACTTAAAATAATACAACAAAGATAGGAAACGAAAACGCCTTACCCATCGTCTAGATGCTTGAGCAACTCTATTCTGAATGATTAATTGATTTTTCACTACCCACCTCAACTTGTACATCCCATCGGCGAATGACTATACTCTCCACAAAATACATTTCTGCAATTTTGTTGACCTTGGGGTTGACAAGTCTTTCTAGTTGTGCTAGGAACAGCGGAGTCACTGCGCCGATCGCCGAAGCCCACACGATCGCCCAGCGTCTCGTCTCTACCGCAGTCGCCCAAAAGCCCAACAACCCGCAATTCGGTCAGCCGATCGACTGTACCCTCGGCAAAGACTGTTTTGTATTGCTGTATTTCGATCGAGAACCCGGCCCCACCGCCGTCGATTTTGGCTGCGGGCGCCAAACCTACGACGGCCACGACGGCACAGACTTTGCCATTCCAGATGCCAAAGCAATGGCAAAAGGAGTTCCAGTTATTGCCTCCGCAGCAGGCAAAGTTTTGCGAGCACGAGATGGTGTGGTCGATCGGCGTTTACAAAACGAGACAGAAAAAGCCAATCTCGCAGGCACAGAATGCGGCAACGGCATGGTAATTGACCACGGCGGTGGTTGGGAAGCCCAATACTGCCACCTCCGCCAAGGCAGCGTTGCCGTCAAACCGGGTACGCAGGTAGAAAAAGGCACTGTTTTGGGCATGGTGGGAAACTCTGGGATGGCATCTTTCCCCCACGTACACGTAACTTATCGCTATCAAGGCAAAGCCGTAGATCCCTTTGTCGGGCCCGACGCGAAGGTAGGCTGCAACATCGCCCGCAATCCCATTTGGGACAAGCCTCTAGACTATATTTCCACAGGTTTAATTCGGGCTGGTTTTGCCAATAAGCCACCCGATATTAACGCTGTCTGGGAAGGACAATTTTCAGAGACTCAACTCCCTGTAAACAGTCCAGCTTTGTTGTTTTGGGTGCAAAGTTACGGAGTGCTCAAGGGCGATCGCGAACAATACAAATTATTTGCACCCAACGGCACAACCATCGCCGATCAAACCAATGAAATTAAAGCCCCCAGCCGCACTTGGTTGGGTTATGTGGGCAAAAGAAACAGTACAAATTCTCCTCTGACTCCCGGAGTTTGGCGGGCCGAATACCGATTGACGCGGGGCGATCGAGTTTTGGCAGAAGTCAAGCGAGAAGTAGAGTTGCGTTAGTCCGTTGACTGTTGACTGTTGTCACTAGGGAAAAGTAAAAAATATTAAAAATAGGACATTCTTCCGAAGATTATTTCAGCAGCCAGCCAAATAATTCTCCGACACTCAACCGCAGTTCGCTAGCGAAGGACGGCACAGGTAGCAGCATTTCGGGTTCATCAAATACTGCTGTCTGTTGCTGGGGAACATAAACAAAAACGCATTGTTCGTCGGGATCGATCAGCCAGCCCATTTGAGTTTGATGATTTAAGCAGTGCAGAATATTTTTAGTAACTTTAGTTTGACTTTGTTCGGGCGACAAAATCTCAATTGTCCAATCAGGAGCTATGGGAAAGACATTAGCAATTTCGCCGTTATCATCGGCGGGAATTCTGTTCCAGACAAATACTGAAACATCAGGCACTGTTGACCTTCCGCCAAAGGTACACCGGAGTTCTGGAAATGCTCGTGCAACTTTTTTGGGTTTTAATATAGCGTTAATGAAAATAATTAGTTCACATTGAGTCGCACTGTGTTTCCCCTGTGGCATTGGCTTCTGAATAATTTGATTATCAATGTATTCGCTGGCAGGTTTGGTTTCGGGTAGTTGGAGAAACTCTTCTAAAGTTAAGGATTTTAATCTTGTTTGTACCATTTTAAGTTCACCTCTAATGAAGTAGATCTTTTAGCAGCAGTCTAGTAATCAGGCAAATTGTTCCAAGCTTGAGCCACAATGTCGCTCAGCCATAGCCTCTGAGCAAAATCGAGCAGATTGTCGTCGGCTAGTACCTCAGCCTTCAATTCATCCAAAGACTGAGATCGCGATCGAGCTATTTGAATCACACCCGCGATCGCCGACGCCACCAATTCTTCATTCAGCGGCTGCTGCCGCAAAGCAATCATTTCTTGAGGATTCGTAGGAATGGGATAATTCATAAGAGTGCATACCGAAGGGAGTAGATGTTCAGCCGCTGTGGGGCTTCCGGCGAATCAGCTAAAAATCTGAGAACACTGTAAACTTATTTAAAACTAAATAAGTATTCGGGAGTATAGCCTACTTTGCTCCCTTGTCAACTCCCCCATCTTTATTAATTTATTCAGAATTGAGAGCCCAATCATGCAAGAAATTCTTTATCTAGAAGTTCCGACACCGGATACAGCAGCAGTCTGCACTTGGTTGCAGCACGAATTCGATCCCGGAATCGGAGAAAAAATTATTACTGCTGACGGCTTTCGCTTGCTTTCACCAGCCACAACAGCCGAGGTTCAGAAGTCTGGAACTCAAAATGGCAATCCAAAACCCGCCTTGGCTGACACCAATTCAGGAAACCAAAATTGGCGATCGACAGAACTTTCCACCTTTGTCTGGTCACTGCAACGCACCACTTATTTAAAAGTCTTTCGTCTAGAAGAGGCGCCTGCGGGAGAAAAAAAGTTCCTGGAAGCTCTGAATCTTGCTGTAAGAAACAAGTTTCCCGATCGCTACCGGGAACCCCCTGTCATAGACCTCTCCAAGCAGTCAATTTTTGAGGCTCTTGCCCCCTATTACCCCTTGACCGTCAAATACTTCCAAAAAATGCCTAATGGCGAATATGACCTCAAGCGCGTCTACTGGTGGGAACAGCGTTGGCGCGAAGGCACTCGCAATCCTCAAACGCCAAAACAAGTAGTGTTTTTGAAGGAAGAGGGAAGAGGGAAGAGGGAAGAAGGAAGAGGGAAGAAGGAAGAGGGAACAGGGAAGAAGGAAGAAGACACGACTTTGGTATCTGATTCTGGCGATACTTTTTACGACTTAATTTATATTGGCGGGGCCTTGGGAGTGATTCACGCCGCAGTCATGGCGAGATTGGGCTACCGGGTGCTGCTAGTTGAACGAATGCCTTTCGGACGGATGAATCGCGAGTGGAATATTTCGCGGGATGAAATTCAAAGCTTAATTGATTTGGGTTTATTCACTGCTGCAGAAATCGAAACTTTGATTGCCAGAGAATACAAAGATGGCTACAACAAGTTTTTTGATGCTAACAATCCGCCCGTGGCTAAAGCGCCAGTTCTGCACACACCAAAGGTACTCAATGTAGCTTTGGACGGAGAGAAATTGCTGAATTTAGCGGGACTTAAGCTAACAGAAGCTGGTGGAGAAATTTGGGATGAAACTGAGTTTCTTAGAGCAGATGTTGCAGCAGAAAAAGTAGTAGTTCAGGGCCACCACTTGCCGACAAAAGCCGATCGCACTGCATTAGGACGGCTGCTGGTGGATGCAATGGGGTCGGCTTCTCCCATCGCTTGGCAATTGAACGAAGGGCGGACTTTTGACAGCGTTTGTCCGACAGTGGGAGCAGTCATCGACGGAGGAATTGAGCCGGGAGTATGGGATTCTGAGTACGGGGATGTACTCCACACTCACGGGGACATTTCCCGCGGACGCCAGCTCATTTGGGAGTTGTTTCCCGGCGCCGGCACAGAACTGACAGTTTATCTATTTCACTACCACCAAGTACATCCAGAGAACCCCGGTTCTTTGCTGGAAATGTACGAAGATTTTTTCGCAATTTTGCCGGAATACCGCCGCTGCGATGTCGATAAATTGGTTTGGAAAAAACCGACCTTTGGTTATATTCCGGGGCATTTTAGCAGCAACAGCAGCGATCGCTCCGTGGCGATCGATCGCCTAGTCTCGATCGGCGACGCAGCATCCTTGCAATCTCCCCTCGTTTTCACAGGCTTCGGTTCTCTTGTCCGCAATCTTTTCCGCTTAACAGACCTTTTGGATACAGCATTAAAGCACAATTTGTTGACGGCAAATCACTTAAACCAAATTCGCGCCTACCAGAGCAATATTTCAGTAACTTGGCTATTTTCTAAAGGCATGATGGTTCCTACCGGCAGCAGTTTGCCACCCCAAAGAATTAATTCAATGCTCAATACCTTTTTCGGTATTTTGGCAGCACAAAAACTCGCGGTAGCCGAAACTTTTATTAAAGACAGAACCGACTGGCTAACTTTCAATCGACTGGCGATCGAAGCAGCCGGACAAAATCCTTCTCTCCTGTTGTGGATTTTAGATTTTGTCACCTTGGGGGATATTTGGCGCTGGCTGGGAAGTTACTTGAATTTTACTCTGCTGGCTTTGGCCAGTTTGCTATTCGGATGGCTTCCCAGCTTCGCCCGCAGGGTACAACCTTGGTTGGAACCCCGGTATCCGGCTGTTTGGCTGTGGCTGTTGGCTACCAGCTATGCTCTCACCTACGGCATGGGAAAGGGGAGAAAAGAGTGTTGAGTTTTGAGTGTTGACTCAAAACTAGCAACTCTCATATCCAATCCGTTAGCATCGGAATAGTAAATTCGAGTTCACTGTTGACTGTTCACTGTTGACTGTTTACTGTCAACCGTCAACCGTCAACCGTCAACATCATTCCGGTGTTACGGGAAATGATATCAGTTCGCTATCGAAAACTCGGCAATTCAATTTCAGCTAACGATCGACGTTTTTTAGAAGCCCGCAGCGGACTGGCAATCAAGCTCAGCCAGTCTGGTTGGGCAACTGCTGTAGGTTTTGCCACACTCGATCGCACTTCTTGAATGCCAAAGGTTTCAACAGAGTTCAAAATTTGAAAAGCCCTAGCCAATTCTTGAGCCTCCTCTTTGGTAGCAGTTTCCGGTTCAGACTCAGCCATCGGCAGTTCAGGTTCCGCAACCAGTTCGGCCAACTCAGGTGCCGGCTCATCAGGTTGGTAGGTTTCGCTCTTGTGCAATTGAATGCCGGATACTTCGGCTAATTTGTTGAGTTCTAGAGGGGCTGGGGATTCAGGCTCGATCGCCTCCGCAGCAGCAGCTACCTCTGGAAGCTCTTCTGATTCCGACCAAGGTTGGACAGGGGAAGCGTTGAAGGCTGGCGGCACCGGCATCTGAGAGCTTTTGACCGCCGCGAGCAAAGATTCTAATTGTGCGCTGGCGGTGTCGAGATTATTGTCAGGCGGCTCCATCCTTGGCGACTTTACCTGCGGCCTGTCCAAACTTCTTTCCAAGGCAGCTTTGAATTGCAGAGTGTGGCGCTGCTGGCGCTGCAAGCGGGCTCGCAATTCCCTGCAAATATTTTCTGTGGCTACTAACTGGTGTAACTGTTCGTTGTAGCGCTGCACAGTAGACGCACATTCTCGCTCAACAGTCGCTAGCCTGACTTGGCTGGTTGCCAACTGACTTCTTAAACTTTCGACTAAAATTTCTTGACTCTGGAGGGTTTGATGGGAAACTTCCACTTTGCCAAACAGCCGCGTCAATTGTTCTTGAGTATTTTCGAGTTCTGCAGTCCGCTGTTCTAGCAAAGTTTCGCGATTCTGCAAGGTTTTTTGGGACTCTTCGAGAGCTGTTTCTAGCTGGGCGATGCGCTGCAAAAGGTCGCGGTTGCATTCGTGCAGCGCTTGCATGAGGGTGACTGGGGTTGATCCTTTGCCCTTGGCCTGTTCGGCATTCCCAAGCAGATTTTTTAGATTCTCTGACATCGGGGGCGAGCCCGCCTCAGTAGGCTGTGTCGGAGATTGCGAATTTTTTGTTTCAGGTTTTGTGGGAATTGCATCTACGCTGATGGCGTTGGGAAAATCTACTGTTTGCCAGTCTTCTTCTGGCTGTTGGGGAACCGTTGCGGGAGTGTCTGTCGCATGGGGGGCGATCGGCTCAAAACCCCCAGTAGCAGCAAAATCTGAATGAAATGGTTCGGTATCGGATGGAACAGCAGGGTGCGGTTGGTGCTGATGGGCTCGAAGATCAGCTTCTGACATGGCTTTTTATCCCAATACTCACAGGGTCTCAGATACAGTCTATCCTTAGAGATTCTACAGAAGGAAGCCCCTAATTGACACTCTTCGGGCTAAAGCCACGGAGATTCTTAAGACTTAAGTCTTAAATGCGCTGTCAAATCGCATCTACACGCTCGAAACAACTACTGGCACCAGAAGTATTGCTGTTGCGCTTACTTTTGTTTTTAGATTGCTTTCTGATTCCATCAATAATCCAGTTAGGTACGCTCAACGACTCACTATTACGTGTTTGGACAGGCTCGGCATTGCCGAGTAGCGATCCAACCCAGGAGTTTCACCTTATGAAATCGTTTCAACACGTAGATGGTTGTTCTTACTTGCCTGTCTAAATTCTAAACTTTAGCTTAGAATTTATTAGATCTTTTAACAAAGTTTTATAATTAAAGCCGTCCTAGAAAGACGGGGCTTCAAACCAAATTTTTTGGTGATAGTTTTGGCATTTTTCCGGTTTTTTGCGACCATAACCTCTGAATCGAGTGGCGCGATCGAACTACAACTCGAACTCAAATTAAAACGTAAGATGCGCCTGTAAGTTTTTCGCCCAGAGTCCTATTAAAATAATCTTTCCCGATCTCTAACGCACTCTTGCGGCATCCCGGCGATAGCCTAAGCTTTAACAACTGCACAATGTTTGTCAATGATTGCTGGAACTTCTGCCGGTGCAATGCGGCTGTAGCGAGTTTTGTCCGGCATCACAACTATATTTGGGCCGGCTTTGCACTGTTTGAGACATCCGGTTCCCTGTACTGTCACTTTGTCTTCTAAACCGCGCGCATTCAAAGCATTTTCTAAAGCTTTACAGACTCCTCCAGCGCCCCGCTTCTGGCAGTCTGATTTTTGACATACTAATATTTTGGTTTGGGTTTTTGCCGGAGATTTTACAGTTTGAGCTGCTGCAGTTGAGGTGACTTGGGTTTTGCCGATCGCGCGATCGTCCGATGTCAATACCCCAATAGGCCCATTAGTGGAGTCAAGGTGTTCGTGCGATCGATCATTTTGACCTTGAGCCAGCTTGAGGCTACGAGCTTTAAGTTTTATTTTACCGTTTTTCAAATTGAGCTCTTTCTCACCTACAACTTGAACTCTCAACCCCGGTGTCAAAATAGGCGACAGAAATGACCGCAATTCCTTGCAAAGTTTAACAAGATATTCTACTCCGCGATCGCTACTAATTCGCAAATATTTAAGTTTGCAGCCATCTTCAACCATCAGGGCGAGGATTTCTCCCTCTAAACTGAATTCGGAAACTTGCTTGCCAGACTTATACATTGTTATAACTCCTTTAAATCCGTTACATCCGTTACATCTTCTACATTGCTCGTTGCCGAACTTCCTTCTACCTTTAGCCCCTTTGCCAGCAGTATTCCAGCCACTGCACCAGTTCGTACCGAGGGGCACTGACTTGCCTCAACACGCTCATTAACTGAGCCGCTTGTTTAGCAGTGTTGACTTTTGCCCGCAAAGGTTGGTCAACCGCACACCAGCAGGGAATTTCTAGCTCTTGCAAGCGTTTGTAAACTTGCCACCTATCTAGCCAACTCACTTGCACAATGTCACAAACTTCTAATTCTGGATCTGCTGGATTCATTTTTTAACAACAGTAATAATTTGCATTAATTTTTACCCTGACTGGTAGCGGGTAGAAGTTAAAAGCCAGATTTCAGCAGAACATCAAAGATGATCAAAAGCCCTTCCTGAAAAATTCTGCCTTTTGCCTTCTGCCTTCTGCCTTCAGAAGGTTCGCCCCCTTTTCAGGAAGCGTTCAGAACGAGGATCTTGTTCAAGCATAACCCAACTGCTAATAATTCTCAATAGGTTTACAAAAAAAAATTCCTACTCTATAAAATCTTCTACTATTGAGGCAGACTCTGCTTGACTGGTAAATTTACGGTGCTAGACTGACTCTATTGGCAACAAAACTGCCTATTGAGAGGAGAACACACATGGCTGAGACTCAGAGTGCATTAAGACCGTTTGGCCACATAGCCGAAAACCCAGTTCTACTGGAACATTCAGTCACAGCACCGATTTGTGAAGGAATGAACGCGCTGCTGGCCAGTTTTCAGGCTCTATACCTGCAATATCAAAAACATCATTTTGTGGTGGAAGGGGCAGAATTCTACTCCTTGCACAAATTCTTTGAAGAAAGCTACGGAGAAGCTCAAGATAGCGTCCACGAGTTGGGCGAACGGTTAAACGGGTTGGGCGGCATACCAGCAGCTAGCTTTAGCAAGCTAGCTGAGTTGTGCTGTTTTGAGCCGGAAGCCGACGGCGTATATTCCTGCCGCCAAATGCTAGAACACGATTTAATTGCGGAGCAAGCTATCCTCGGTTTGCTGCGCCGTCAAGCAGGACAAGCAGAAAGTTTGGGCGATCGAGCTACCCGCTACCTCTACGAAAAAATCCTGCTAAAAACCGAGGAACGGGCTTATCACATTTCCCACTTCCTCGCCCCCGATACCTTAGTGCAGTTGAACTTGAACTAACAATTCTTCTTCGTCTTCCTTAGCACACGTGGCACAGGCGTCTCGCCTGTGAATTTTGACAGTTCATTATCTTAGATCGAAAAAAAAGCGAGCAGTTTTGTGACTGCCCGCTTTTTTTATACAAAGTGAGTTTATCCGCAGGGAATTAAGGCGCTAAAGCATTCCCACGCAACAAGCTACCAATGGTTTTCGCAGTAATCTTCATCTGCACGAAAGGATTAGCCGGTACTACTGTCTTATATAAGTAGCTATCGAATGTGAGTTTCTGCACATCGCGATCGGCACACATTTCCACAAAAGCTTCGCGGGTAGCGTCGGAACGGTAGAACACGCGCTGCAAAATGTCAAGCACTTTGTAAGTAATGCCGTAGGCTTTATCCCACCGCTTCAGGTAAATCTTAATTTCCTCTTCAGTCGGAATGCGCGCGCCTTTATTGGAAATCTCCACAATAGTTTCGGCGCACATCCGGCCAGACTTGGCGGCAAAATAGATACCTTCGCCAGAAGACTTGGTAACGTAACCTGCAGCATCGCCTACGAGAGCAACTCGGCCGACAACCCGGCGGGGACGCGGATGTTCCGGGATGGGGTGAGCTTCCACTTTAATAATCTCACCGCCCATCAGTTTTTTGGCAGCGCGGGCGCGGATGCCTGCTTGCAGCTTTTTGATACTGGCTTGATTGACTTTCATCGTGCCGGTGCCGACGGCTACGTGGTCGTATTTGGGGAACACCCAAGCGTAGAAGTCGGTAGATACGTCATCGCCGACGTACATTTCGGCTAAGTCGTGGTAGTAAGCCATTTTATCTTCCGGCAGGCGGATGCGTTCTTGGAAGGCGATCGCATAATTGTAGTCGCCAGCGTCGATCGCCTTTGCTACGCGGGAGTTGGCGCCGTCAGCCCCAATTACCAAATCCACTTTCAGAGTTTTCTGAATTCCCATTGCGCTGCCGTCGGAGTGGTCGGCATAGTGGAGAGTGTAGGGGTCTGTATTGTTGCCGGGAATTTCTAATTTGTGAACGGTGCCGTTAATTAGTTTTGCACCCAACGAAGCTGCCCGATCGCGCATGAAGCCATCGAGCACTTCCCGGCGGCACATACCGATGTATTCGTGGGCGTTTTCAATATTGATGTCCACCTCGACGTTGGAGGGGGAGATCATTTTCATTTTTCTGACTTGGCGGTCAATAATACTTTGCGGCAAGTCAAATTCGCTGACCATGCACAGGGGAATCGCCCCACCGCAGGGTTTGGCGTTGTCTAATTTACGCTCGAATAGGTATGTTTCGATGCCTGCTTTTACCAGTGTTTCGGCGGCGGAAGAACCCGCAGGGCCTGAACCTACTACTGCAACCCTTAGTGTCAAAGCTTTTCTCTCCAGTTTTTTTCTATAGGCATTACTCAGGTGTGATGGTATCACGGACTTGGGATGCGGTGGCGTGAAGCAGGGGAGATTTCAATGAAATGAAACAGAGCTTAACAGTTCGATACGAAAATCGGGTTTCGGGCAGTAGGTGCGATCGAATATCTTAAATCTTTCAGTGTAGATGAACGTGGATGGACGGTGATGTGCGATCGAACATTTTGCACCCTCCGTCAAACCACTGTAGGGGCGGGTTCGCCAACCATCAGTGCCTAAAACTAATAATCTCGTAAACCCGCCCCGACCTCGCCGATCACGGTTAATCAACCGGACTTGATATGATGTTTGATCGGGATACTCGGTGAGAACTGAGATGTTGCACCAATGTCAATTGGGGGTTGTTAGTGGGGTGGGGCGGGTTTATTTTAATTGTTGGTGAGAGTTAGAGATGGTTGGTGAACCCGCCCCTACTTTACCCGAATGGTGCAACATTTTACTTAGAAGCAGTCCAATAAGTTACATTAAAGTTACTTGCACCTATATCTAAAATTCTTATGCTCGGTAATTTTCAACAAAGCAACCTGCGGATTGAGCTTGAAGCTTCCGAAACAGCGATTAGAGACAGCTTGTTGCGTCCGAGTCAATTGCAGCAGTGGCTGTGGCCACAGCAGTTGTCTAGCGGTTTGCCGGAAGAATTTGCTCAAGGTTTGACCTTTACAAGTTGGCTAGGCCCCGTGGCAGTTCAGCATCACGTTGATATTGTTGAGCACAATTGTCTGCGGCTGTTATTGAGTCAGGGAATTGACGGATTTCACGAGTGGTATTGGGGCGATGGTTGGGTGCAGTCTCGGTTGGAAGGAGTTTCGCTGCTGCCTCTGAATTTGGGGCAAACTGCTAGTTTACTTCGGCTGCGGGAGTTTGTAGCCGGGAAGGGTAAGCGGAAGTAGATCAATGACTCTCCAAAATCATGAGAACAAAGTCTGGTAGTCCTGCATACCAACGAAAAATCCTAAACATTTTTAGGGGTAAAGAAACTTTGTAATCATGGATAAAATACCAGAAGATACTCACATGATTGGATATCTTTATAGATAGATGAAAACAAAGTCTTTCTTACCAAACGAGATCCTTTGCTGAAGGGTGTTATTGAATCTTTCCATATCAGAAGTTTTGCCAGTATCTTCCCCCAGAGATTTGTGTCGCTGGGGAATTTTTTTTTGAGCCTGCCCAAAAATCTGTATAATAGACGGCACATTGTCTGTCCACTACTGGGAGGGAATCCCAAAAACCTTTAGCACCCATTTCAACTCGACTTTCTATATACACCCCTAGAATTTCTTTGCTTAAGGCATCAATTGGCCCGCTCTTTCCAGTGCTTGTTCCCCTTATTGCCTAAAAACGACTACATTTCATCACATTGGATCGTTAGCTTGCCTGGTTTTTTTGACTTTACTTGAACTTTCCGGGGGACTCATGCTAATTGTTGAAAAACACATAGTATTGGAACCAGCGGGGGGACACCCTCGTGAATTTGACAATCGCCACTCAAGATATTTTTTCTAATAAAAGCCGATCGCTCAATTTTTTTGTTTCTTCTGAAATCCTTTGATGTCTAAGGTTTTAAACAAACTACCTGTGACAATAGATACATTTAAAGTTTTGCTTAGCGCTGGGGGTGGGACAATTTTTAACGATGTTTGGATAACAGAAACGGTGACAATTCATGCAGTTGAGAATTAACAAGGCTTAGGTACGTCGCATGATAACTCATTACTCTTACTCTGTCAGACCACCGGAAAGCCACTGCGCTGCCGAAAAATTAAGATTGTGTTATAAAAACATAATTTGTTCCTTTCTAAAGCGCTATTCTCGACACAACGAACCCGGTGTGTTTTGACTTCGCGTTAATTATTACAAGAAAAATAAATATGCTCTCCATTCCAGGCATTGCCGTCCAGAAGCTGCTTTACGAAAGTGCCAATTCTCTAGTTTACCGGGCGATTCGGGAAGCCGATCGCCAACCGCTCATCCTCAAACTGCTCAAAGAAAGCTACCCGACACCTCAAGAATTGCTACGCTACCGCACCGAATACCGCATCACCCGAGAGCTGAAAGAGGCGGGAGTCGTGCAAGTTTATGACTTGCAAAAATACCAAAACAGCCTGGTGATTTTTGTGGAGGACTTTGGCGGGGAATCCTTGAAAATATGGATGCTGCAGCGAAAGTTTAGCCTCAAGGAATTTCTGCAAATTGCGATCGCTGCCACTGAAACTTTAAGGAAAATTCATAGCGCCAATATTATCCACAAAGATATTAACCCTTCTAATATAGTATTCAATCCCGCGACCGGACAGCTCAAAATAATCGACTTTGGTATTTCCACTCAGCTAACGCGAGAAATGCCAACCCTGAAAAATCCCAACATTTTAGAAGGAACCCTCGCTTACATCTCGCCGGAACAAACTGGTAGGATGAATCGCTCTATCGATTACCGCACTGACTTTTACTCCCTCGGCGTCACCTTTTACGAAATACTGACAGGAAAACTGCCTTTTGAAACAGAAGACGCTTTAGAGCTAGTTCACTGCCACATTGCCAGACAGCCAGTTCCACCGCACGAAATCGAGCCAGAAATTCCCCTAATTGTCTCGCAAATTGTCAGCAAGCTGATGGCAAAAAATGCGGAAAATCGGTATCAAACTGCATTGGGTCTTAAGCAGGACTTAGAAATGTGTCTCGTTCAATTACAAGAAACCGATAGCATAGAAGAATTTGACTTGGCAACACTGGATCTTACAGACCATTTCCTGATTCCCGAAAAGTTATACGGCAGAGAAACTGAAGTTGATAATTTATTAAAAGCCTTTGAAAGAGTTCGTAATGCTAGTGCCGAAATGATGCTAGTAGCTGGCTTTTCTGGGATTGGTAAAACCGCAGTAGTGAACGAAGTTCACAAGCCGATCGCCCGACAGCGTGGCTATTTTATCAAAGGCAAATACGACCAATTTCAACGCAATATTCCCTTTAGTGCATTTGTGCAAGCATTTCGCGAATTGATGGGACAATTATTATCAGAAAGTGACGCTCAGTTACACAGATGGAAAACCATGATTCTCACCGCAGTAGGCGAGAGTGGGCAAGTCTTGATTGACGTAATTCCTGAATTAGAACACATCATTGGCCCTCAAAGTCCTGCACTAGAATTGTCGGGGAGTGCCGCCCAAAATCGCTTCAATCTGCTGATGCAGAAATTTGTGCAAGTATTTACCCAAGCAGAACATCCCTTAGTGATGTTTTTGGACGATTTGCAGTGGGCAGATTCCGCATCTTTGAAGTTATTACAACTATTGATGGAAGATACGGGGCATCTGTTAGTATTGGGTGCTTATCGGGATAATGAGGTATCACCGGCTCATCCGTTTATGTTGACTGTGGATGAGATTGTGAAGTCTGGGGCAGTGGTGAATACGATTACCCTGCAACCGTTGAGTTTAGCAGATCTAAATCAGTTGGTAGCAGATACGCTGATTTGCGATTTATCTTTAGCCGGGCCCCTGACAGAATTGGTTTATCAAAAAACCCAAGGCAATCCCTTTTTCTCGACTCAATTCCTCAAGGCCTTGTATGAAGATGGTCAAATTATTTTTAACCCCCCTCAATCCCCCACCCCCCTTTCATCCCCCCTTACCAAGGGGGGACAGAGGGGGGTACAAGGGGGGTGGCAGTGCGATATTAATCAAGTTAAATTTGCCGACGCCTCGGATGTGGTGGAGTTTATGGCGGCGCAATTGCAAAAGTTGCCTGCCGAAACTCAGGATGTTCTCAAACTGGCGGCTTGCATTGGGGCGCAGTTTGATTTAGAGACATTGGCAATAGTCAGCGAAGAATTACCAGAAGAAACGGAATCAGCGCTGTGGAAAGCCTTGCAAGAAGGACTCATTTTAGTGCTTTCAGAAGGCTATAACTTCATTCAAGCAGATGCTCAATCCCCAAATCAGTCTGTTGCTAATCCCACTTATAAGTTTCTGCACGATCGCGTCCAGCAAGCGGCTTATTCATTGATTCCTGACGACCAAAAACAAGCCACTCATCTAAAAATTGGACAGTTACTACTACAAAGTTCTTCCGAGATAGAAACAGAAGAAAAAATATTTGATATTGTGGGGCATTTAAATCAAGGAATTGAGTTAATCGCTCAGTTAAGTGAACGCTCAGCCTTAGCCCAACTAAACTTAGAAGCTGGACGTAAGGCTAGAAATTCTACCGCCTACGCTGCGGCAAATATCTATCTACAAACGGGAATTGAGTTACTGACACCTCAATGCTGGCAAACTCAATATGAATTGGCGCTAAATCTTTATGTTGCTGCTGCTGAAATTGCCTATTTGAATGGTGACTTTGATGGTATGGAACAGATGGCAGCGCTGGTTTTGCAAGAAGCTCAAACAATTTTAGATCGAGTTAAAATTTACGAAATTAAAATTGCCGCTCAGACAGCTCAGAGCAAGGTGTTAGAAACGATCGCAGTAGCAAGAGAGGCACTCTTACAATTGGGGATTGAACTCCCTGCCGAACCTGATGAAGCCAAGATTGGCAAAGCGCTACAAGCCCTTGCGGCTCTCCTCGGCGGCAGAAAGATTGAGGAATTGGTTGATCTACCTGTGATGACAAATCCACAGACTCAGGCAGCTATGCAACTGTCTGGTATGTTGTTTCCACCCATTTTCCAGGGAATGCCCGGTTTGCTGCCCCTGCTGAGCTCAACGATGGTGAGTTTATCGCTCTCCTTTGGAAATGCGCCCGCATCGACGGTGGGTTATGCGATGCACGGGATGGTGTTGTGTGCCTTTTTACAAGAGGTGGAAACGGGTTATGGCTTTGGGCAATTGGCACTTTCATTGCTCGATAGGTTGAATGTACCCGAATTCAAGTCCACAGTTCTACTTTTGTTTGGTGGCTGGATTCAGCATCGCCAAGAATCTCTTTTGGCAACGATACCGACGCTGAAAGAGGGCTATAGGTTTGGTATGGAAACCGGCGACTTTGTAGACGCTGGATACAACATATATATTTGCTTTTATACTCATTTATTCGCTGGTGTAGAACTAGACACTTGGGAACCAGAAATAGCAAGTTATAGGGCTGTCATGGCGCAGTTGAAACAATATTCTGCGCGGATTTATTTGGATATGATTCAGCAGACGGTGCATAACTTGAGGGAAACCCATACTCGACCGGATTTGTTAATAGGCTCTGCCTACGATGAAACGGTGATGATTCCCAAGCACTATCAGGATAATGAATTTACGGCGATCGCCTGTGCCTGCATCTTCAAACTGCTGCTTGCTTACTGCTATGGCAATTATACGGCTGCCCTAGACCACATTTCCCAAGTCAAACAGTATTTGATGGGAGTATCTGGATCGGCTTTTGTTCCCATTTTTCATTTTTATGCTGCCCTGACGCACCTGGCACTTTTTCCCACACAGCCAGCAATTGAGCAAACTGAAATTCTTGGCTTAGTGGAAACCCATCAAAGCACGCTGCAACAGTGGGCGCAAAATGCTCCGATGAATTATCTGCATAAATGGTATTTAGTGGAAGCAGAACGCTATCGAGTTTTGGGCAATAAAGCCGAGGCGATTGAAATGTACGATCGCGCAATTTCGGGAGCCAAAGAAAACAAATATGTTAATGACGAAGCCCTGGCCAACGAACTAGCAGCCAAATTCTACTCGGAATGGGGCAAAACAAAAGTTGCTCAAGCCTACATATTTGAGGCGTATTATTGTTATGTTGAATGGGGAGCCACTGCTAAGGTAACGGATTTAGAAACGCGATATCCTCACTTATTCGCGGTAACTCAACCGGGAAGGAAAAACACTCAAACTACCGTAGCAATGACAACGACTGGTTCGGGAAATCACCTAGATATTGCCGCAGTCATGAAGGCTTCTCAGGCGATTTCTGGAGAAATTATGCTAGATAAGCTACTGTCTAGCTTGATGAAAATTTTGATGGAAAATGCAGGGGCGCAACGAGGCTATCTAATTTTGTTAAGCCAGGGACAACTGTTCATTGAAGCTGAAGGAACCATCAATGACGAACTCGTCACCGTGTTGCAGTCAATCCCCGTTGAAACCTGTCAAGAACTTTCCTCCGCAATTGTCAATTATGTGAGTCGCACTCAAGAAAGCGTGGTACTAGATGATGCTGCGCGATCGGGACAATTTACCAACGACGCCCACATCCGAAAGCATCAGCCCAAATCAATTTTATGTGTACCGCTGATTAACCAATCTCAAGTCATTAGTATTGTTTACTTAGAAAATAATCTGACAGCGGGAGCTTTTACCCCTGAAAGAGTGGAACTATTAAAAGTGTTATCTGGACAAGCGGCTATCTCAATTCAAAATTCTAAGCTTTATACAGAAGTACGCGAAAATGAAAGCAGGCTGGCTCAACTCAACAAAGCTTACGAGCGATTTATTCCCCATCAATTCCTCCAGTTTCTAGAGAAATCAAGCATCATTGATGTGGAATTGGGCGACCAAGTGCAGTTAGAAATGTCGGTGTTGTTTTCCGACATTCGCGACTTCACCACGCTTTCGGAAACTATGACGCCGGAGGATAATTTCAAATTTATAAATTCTTATCTTTCTCGCATGGAACCAGTCATTAATGAAAATCACGGGTTTATCGACAAATATATTGGCGATGCGATTATGGCGCTATTTAGCGGCGAGGCGGATAATGCGGTGAAAGCGGGAATTGCTATGCTGCACCGTCTCGCTGAATACACTCAAAACCGCGCTAATTCGGGCTATGCGCCGATTCAAATTGGGATTGGGATTAATACGGGTTCTTTGATGCTGGGAACTGTGGGAGGACCAAATCGCATGGACGGGACGGTCATCAGCGATGCGGTGAATTTAGCTTCTCGTGTGGAAAGTTTGACAAAAAATTATGGGGTGTCGCTGTTAATTACGCAGCCCACTTATGGGCGCCTGAAAAATCCTTCCCAGTACGCAATCCGCACTCTCGATACGGTAAAAGTCAAGGGAAAATCTGAAGCTGTGACGATTTATGAGGTGTTTGATGCAGATTCACCAGAAATTAAACAGGCGAAGTTAGCTACGCTGGAATTGTTTGCAGAAGCTAGGGCACTTTACTCGGAAGGGAAGTTATTTGAAGCGGCCCGGCTGTTTTCCGAGTGTTGGCGTCAGAATCCGGGCGATCGCGTTGCTAAAATTTACTGGGAACGCTGTGAGTCTGCATTGTTGACTCGCACAAAAATCAAAGACAGGCTACACAATTTACATTAAGTGGTTGCTATTCCTGAAAATCACAGCAAAAGTGCGATCGACTGTTGAGACACTCTACAAATTAGGCGATCGCGATCGGGGCTACCCCAAAGTATTTGCAGGCTGTTACCGGAAAAACTAAACATTTGTTACAAAAACAAAAATTTTTCGTTTCTAACGCGCTATTGTATACAGAAAGCTGGTGCGTTTTGAGTTAGCTTTAATTTTTAGCAAAAAAAACCAATATGCTCTCGATTCCAGGCGTTGCCGTCCAGACACTTCTCTATGAAAGCGCCAACTCTCTGGTTTACCGGGCCATTCGGGAAGCAGATAAAGAGCCAATTATCCTCAAACTCCTCAAAGAAAGCTACCCCACACCTCAAGAATTGGTGCGCTACCGCACCGAATACCGCATCACCCAAGAGTTGAAAGAGGCGGGAGTCGTGCGAGTCTATGACTTGCAAAAATACCAAAATAGCCTCGTGATGTTTGTTGAGGACTTTGGCGGGGAATCCTTGACAATTTGGATGCAGCAGCGCTCCTTTACTCTTGAAGAATTTTTACAAATTGCGATCGCCACAACTGAAATTTTAGGGCAAATTCACAGCGCCAACATCATCCACAAAGATATTAATCCCTCAAATATTGTTTACAACCCGGAAACAGAACAATTAAAAATTATTGATTTTGGCATATCCACTCAGCTAACGCGAGAAACGCCCACCCTGAAAAACCCCAACATTTTAGAAGGCACATTAGCGTATATTTCACCAGAACAAACGGGGAGAATGAATCGCACTCTCGATTACCGTACTGACTTTTACTCTCTCGGTGTCACCTTCTACGAATTGCTGACAGGAAAACTACCTTTCGAGACTGAAGATACTTTAGAACTTGTTCACTGCCACATTGCTAGACAGCCAGTTACTCCGCACGAAATAGAGCCAAAAATTCCCCTAATTGTGTCTCAACTTGTCAGTAAACTGATGGCGAAGAACGCAGAAAACCGCTATCAAACAGCCGGGGGGCTAAAGCATGATTTAGAAATGTGTCTGCTTCAATTACAACAAACCGATAGCATAGAAGAATTTGACTTGGGAAGGCGAGATATTACAGACCGTTTCCTGATACCCGAAAAGTTATACGGCCGGGAAAGTGAAGTTGATAATCTATTAGCTGCTTTTGAACGGATTGCATCAAGACGATCGCCCCAGCCCCCCTTAATAAATGGGGCTTCATGTGACTCCCTTAGTAGGGGCGGTGCCCCCGTGCCCGCCCAGGGCGGGGGGGGATCGCATTTATCCGGCAGTGAAATGATGCTAGTAGCTGGCTTTTCTGGGATTGGTAAAACCGCAGTAGTGAACGAAGTTCACAAGCCGATCGCCCGACAGCGTGGCTATTTTATCAAAGGCAAATACGACCAATTTCAACGCAATATTCCCTTTAGTGCATTTGTGCAAGCATTTCGGGAATTGATGGGGCAATTATTATCAGAAAGTGACGCTCAGTTACACAGATGGAAAACCATGATTCTCACCGCAGTAGGCGAGAGTGGGCAAGTCTTGATTGACGTAATTCCTGAATTAGAACACATCATTGGCGCTCAAAGTCCTGCACTAGAATTGTCCGGGAGTGCCGCCCAAAATCGCTTCAATCTGCTGATGCAGAAATTTGTGCAAGTATTTACCACCGCCGAACATCCATTAGTGATATTTTTAGATGATTTGCAGTGGGCGGATTCGGCATCCCTGAAGTTGCTACAACTGTTAATGGAGGATAGGGGGCATCTGTTAGTATTGGGTGCTTATCGGGATAATGAAGTCTCCCCTGTTCATCCATTTATGCTGACGGTGGATGAGATTGTTAAGTCTGGCGCAGTGGTGAACACTATTACGCTGCAACCGTTGAGTTTAGCAGATATTAATCAGTTAGTGGCAGATACGCTGATTTGCGATTTATCCTTAGCCGGGCCCTTGACAGAATTGGTTTATCAAAAAACCCAAGGTAATCCCTTTTTCTCGACTCAATTCCTCAAGGCCTTGTATGAAGATGGTCAAATTATCTTTGACCCCCCTGTGTCCCCCCTTACTAAGGGGGGAAGTAAAGGGGGGTGGCAGTGCGATATTGCTCAAGCTAGACTTACCCACGCCTCGGATGTGGTGGAGTTTATGGCGGCGCAATTGCAGAAGTTGCCGAAAGAAACTCAGAATGTTCTCAAGTTGGCGGCTTGCATTGGGGCACAGTTTGATTTAGAGACATTGGCAATAGTCAGCGAAGAATTACCAGAAGAAACGGAATCAGCACTCTGGAAAGCCTTGCAAGAAGGACTTATTATACTGATAAAAGAAGGCTATAACTTCCTTCAAACAGATGCTCAATCCCCTACTGAGTCTGTGGCTAACCCAATTTATAAGTTCCTGCACGATCGCGTCCAGCAAGCAGCTTATTCCCTAATACCCGAAAACAAAAAAAAAGCTACTCATCTCAAAATTGGACAGTTACTCCTACACAAATATTCGGACATAGAAAGAGAAGAAAAACTCTTTGATATTGTGGGGCATTTAAATCAAGGAATTGAGTTAATCAATCAATTAAGCGAACGAGAAGCCTTAGCCCTACTCAACTTAGAAGCGGGAGGTAAGGCCAGAAATTCTACCGCCTACGCAGCCGCAATGGTCTATCTGCAAACAGGGATTGAGCTACTAACAGCCAACTGCTGGCTTCTTCAGTATGAATTGACCCTGAATCTCTATGTTGCTGCTACCGAAGCTGCCTATTTGAATGCTGACTTTGAGGGTATGGAACAGATGGCAGCATTGGTATTGCAAGAAGCTAAGACGATTTTAGACAAAATTAAAATTTACGAAATTCAAATCGCTACTCATGCAGCCCAGGGCAAGATGTTGGAGGCGATCGCAGTGGGTAGAGATGCACTCTTGCAATTAGGAGTTGAACTGCCTCCCGAACCTGACGAAGCTTTGATTAACAAAGCTCTACAAACCCTTGCCAGTCAACTCCAGGGAAGAAGGGTAGAAGAATTGATTAACCTGCCTGTGATGACCGATCTTCATACTCAGGCAACTATGCAACTGTTAGGAATGTTAATTTCACCCATTTACCAGGGACTGCCAGAATTACTACCACTGCTTAGCTCGACAATGGTGAGTTTATCGCTCTCTTTTGGAAATGCACCGGCATCAAGCGAGGGGTATGGAATTCACGGTATAGTGTTGTGTAGTTTTTTGAAACAAGTAGAAACTGGCTATGCCTTTGGCAAATTAGCACTCTCATTGCTCGAACACTTTAATATTCAGGAATTCAAGCCCGTCATTTTAGTTCTGTTTGGGGCCATGATTCAGCATCATCAGGAAGCTATGAGAGCAGCGATATCAACACTGAAAGAGGGCTATACGGCTAGCATAGAAACTGGCGATTTTCTACACGCTGGCAACAACCTAGGTTTTTACTTTCATACCAACTTTTTCAGTGGGGTAGAACTGGATACCTGGGAACCCGAAATAGCAGCTTACAGTGCTGTCATGGCGCAGGTAAAGCAATATTCTGCTCAGGTTTATTTAGATATGACGCAGCAGATGGTGTTGAACTTGAGGGAAGACGGGATTCTGTCGGATTGCTTAATCGGCTCTGCCTACGATGAAACGGTGATGATTCCTAAACACCATGAGGTTAATGAATTCACGGCGATCGCTACTGCCTACATCTACAAACTGCTGCTTGCTTACTGCTATGGCAATTACACGGCTGCGATCGACTACATTGCTCAAGCCAAACAGTATTTAATGGCAGTATCGGGATTAGTTCTTGTTCCCATTTTCCATTTCTATGCAGCTCTGACAAACTTGGCACTCTTCCCCACACAGCAAGCAATTGAGCAAACAGAAATTCTTGGCTTAGTAGAAATTGATCGAACCACCCTCGAAGAGTGGGCGCAAAATGCTCCGATGAATTATCTGCATAAATGGTATTTAGTTGAGGCAGAACGGCAACGGGTGTTGGGTAATAAAGCTGAGGCGATTGAAATGTACGATCGCGCCATCTCCCTCGCTAAAGAAAATCAATTTCTCAACGAAGAAGCCCTTGCCAACGAACTCGCAGCCAAATTTTACCTAGAATGGGATAAAGAAAAATTGGCCCAACTCTACATGATTGAGGCGTATTATTGTTATATCCAATGGGGATCTACTGCTAAAATAAAAGATTTAGAAAGGCGATACTCCCCCTTATTAAAACCTATTCAGGTGGGAATAAAAAACACTAAAGCTAGCGCAAAAGTGACGACCACTGGTTTGGCTACTAACTTAGATATAACCACAGTAATGAAAGCAGCGACCGCAATTTCAGGTGAAATTTTGCTGGATAAACTACTGTCTAACTTGATGAAAATTTTGATTGAGAATGCGGGGGCGCAAAGAGGATATCTCATTTTATCAAACCAGGCAAAGCTATTAGTTGAAGCTGAAGGATCCATAAACTCCGAACAAGTCACCGTGTTGCAGTCAATCCCCGTTGAAACCTGTCAAGAACTTTCCTCCGCCATTGTCAATTATGTGAGTCGTACTCAAGAAAGCGTGGTACTTGATGATGCTGTCCGAGAGGGACAATTTACCAACGACCCCTACATCCGAAAAAATCAGCCCAAATCAATTTTATGCGTGCCGCTGATTAACCAATCTCAAATTATTAGTATTGTTTACCTAGAAAATAACCTAACAGCCGGAGCTTTTACCCCTGAAAGAGTGGAACTATTAAAACTGTTATCGGGACAAGCGGCTATCTCGATTCAAAATTCTCAACTCTATACAGAAATCCGCGAAAGTGAAAACAGGCTGACTCAATTTTTAGAAGCAATTCCAGTCGGGGTGTCAGTGCTGGATGCTTCTGGCAAACCTTACTATAATAATCGTGTTGCTATTCAATTATTAGGTAAAGGAGTTATTCCTAACGTCACCAGCGAACAAATATCCGAGGTTTATCAAGTGTATAAAGCTGGTACAGATCGGGAATATTCCTCTGCTGAATTGCCGATTGTGCGAGCGTTGAGGGGCGAAAGTGCCACCGCTGAGGATATGGAAATCCACCAAGGCAACAAGATTATTCCGATCGAGGCTTGGGGTACTCCCATCTATGATGAAAAGGACAATATTTCTTATGCAATTGTAGCCTTTCAAGATATCACGGATCGCAAAAAAGCGGAAACAGAGCGAATCAGATTTACCGCTGAACTGTTTCTACTCAACAAAGCTTATGAGCGCTTCGTTCCCAATCAATTCCTCCAGTTTTTAGAGAAATCAAGCATTATTGATGTGGAATTGGGCGACCAAGTGCAGTTAGAAATGTCGGTGTTGTTTTCCGACATTCGCGACTTCACCACGCTTTCGGAAACTATGACGCCGGAGGATAATTTCAAATTTATAAATTCTTATCTTTCTCGCATGGAACCAGTCATTAATGAAAATCACGGGTTTATCGACAAATATATTGGCGATGCAATTATGGCGCTGTTTAGTGGCGAGGCGGATAATGCGGTGAAAGCGGGAATTGCTATGCTGCACCGTCTCGCTGAATACAATGAATACTGCGCTAACGCTGGCTGTGCGACGATTCAGATTGGGATTGGGATTAATACGGGTTCTTTGATGCTGGGAACTGTGGGAGGACCCAATCGCATGGACGGGACGGTAATCAGCGATGCGGTGAATTTAGCTTCTCGTGTGGAAAGTTTGACAAAAAATTATGGGGTGGCGCTGTTAATTACCCAACCCACTTATGGACGCCTGAAAAATCCTTCCCAGTACGCAATCCGCACTCTCGATACGGTAAAAGTCAAGGGAAAATCTGAAGCTGTGACGATTTATGAGGTGTTTGATGCAGATTCACCAGAAATTAAACAGGCGAAGTTAGCTACGCTGGAATTGTTTGCAGAAGCTAGGGCACTTTACTCGGAAGGGAAGTTCTTTGAAGCGGCGCGACTGTTTTCCGAGTGTTGGCGTCAGAATCAGGGCGATCGCGTTGCTAAAATTTACTGGGAACGCTGTGAGTCTGCATTGTTGACTCGCACAAAAATCAAAGACAGGCTACACAATTTACATTAGACCTATTGCAAAATAATTTTATGTCATAGTCAAAAGTTTTACCCCTTTTCTATGGCTGGGTGCAATCTTAGCTCAACGCACTGCTCATTAGCCGATTCATTCCACCTATCACCTAAATTCGACTCAACCTTTAAGCCGTCGGTACGGGCAGGCTAGACACAAAAAACCCCACAAAGAAGCATTATGGAGTCCTAGTTATTTTGCTGTTTCTGCTGGGGTGCGTAAGAAAGAAGTTTTGAAGGACTATATCAGAAATCAAGAAAAGCCGGCCACTGAAGAAGGGGCTTGCATCCCATTTTTTTGGTCAGTCCTCTTCTATTTAGTTTTTATTTTGCCTGCATTTTTTGCCGAATCTGCTCTCCGCGCCTAGCAGCAACTTGTGGCCAAGTCAACTCCAAAGCTCGCTGGCGGGCGGCGGCTCCCATTTTAGCGCGCAAATCAGGAGAATTAGATAGTTGGCGCAGTCCCTCCACCCAGGCGTCAGTATCGTAGGGAGGAAGAATTATGCCGTCAATGCCATCACGCACAACACCGCCTCCTCCCATCGGTGAAGCCAGAATAGGCAAACCATGACCCATCGCCTCATAGATGACGAGTGGGCTACCTTCCTCGAGACTGGGTAAGACAAAAAAGTCAGCTTGGCGATAGGCAGAACTGTAGTCCAAAGCATAATCAAAGTGAACTACATCAGAACGTTCCAGCAAATGGCTGCAAGTTTGAGCGATCGCCGGTTCGAGTCTGCCAAAAATAGTCAGCTTTCCCTTAATCCCAGCTCGCTCCCAAGCCTGCAACAGTAGGTGAACCCCTTTGCGGACGCAGGCAAAGCCTAGGAAAAGGACGTTAACTTCCTCTGATGGCGGTTTTTGGAATTGATAATTGGGGAAACGCTCTGGCGACCAACCTTCAGTGGTTAACAGCAGTTTTTCTTCAGGAACTCCGGCGTCTTGAAACGATTTTACTACTGCCGGACTGGGACAAAACAGGAAGTCAACTAGCTTGAGTTTTTCCTCTTCGTTCTTAATTGTTTCTGGGGTAATTGTGTGTTGAGGTTGCAATTCCAAGCGAGAGTAAGCATCGTCAAGGATACTCTTAGCTTGCCTTTGACAAGTATTAACTCGCTCCAAAAAAATCGCCTTACTCTGCTTGTTAACGCTTTTTACAGTATCTACTGAGAGACCGGGCCACAAGTAGGCAACATCAAAATTTTTGATATCTTTGAGAAAATGCTTCTCTGCCTTAATTTTGGGAGCACTATCGCTGCGGTAATACAGTTTTTTCAGCAATGACGGAATTGCTTCAACTATATTTGAGTCGCGACAGGAGCTATCGCAACTCGGGACAACCATGCGAGCCTTCAGCTCAGGGTTTTGCCATTGTTTGCACACTGAAAAAAATACGTGGCTGATGGCTCGGTCATCGCAATGGATTGGGAATAAAGCACTCAGTTTTAACATGGGATTCATCTTGAGTTAAGTAAAGTTTTTCTACTTGTTTCTAAACACGGATATAGAAAAATCAGGCTCGGTTTAGAGACCAGTCTTGTTTGATTGAAAAGTAGATTCTTCCGTCTGACAGTGATTGTATGCTGAAAATATAACATTTAAGTAAATTCACTGACAAGGCCCTGAACCAAAAATTATGTAATTTTACTGTAAAGAATGAAACAGCAGCATCCAAAATGCACTGAAAATTTTTCCAAGATGTTTGGCGTCTTACTAAATAGGGCTTTTCAAGCGTTTTAGATAACGTGGGGATTTAAATTGTTGCTACACATACTCTCGTCCAGGCTCTTACGGACTAAGATAACCGACCGGGTATTAAGCCGGATTGGCTAAGTAATACCACTTATAAAAACAGAATACGGAGAACCTCAACTTCGCGCCTAGTTGTCGGGACTCTAAAAGCGATCGGATTTTATGTTTAATTAAAGCGAGCTCCCAATCATTACCCAATACGCTTGGGTTAAGGAATGAGAATTAAATAACTTCCACAAGATTGTGGGATGGGCGTCCCGCCCGTCCTTTTTGGACGGGC
>NZ_JAUBUC010000182.1:0-3990 GCF_036705285.1 Microcoleus sp. B4-C1
TCATCTTTATTTAACGATTTTACTAGCTTTTTGATTTTATCTCTTTTTTGACACATTTGCCAAAGTGAGATGCACCCTTGAATTTGATTCAATCCTCAACCAAAATCATTGATGTATCTATAGAAATTGATTTCCCTAGAGATCAAAAAGATGCTAAGTTTATTGCTTGTGCACTCTCTGCTAATGCTGATTTTTTAATTACAGGCGATCGCGATTTTACTGAAGTTCAGAGTTTAGAGAATACGTTAATTATTTCTGTTTCTCTTTTTGCAGAATCGATCGTGAATTAGGCTGTGTTCAAGAAGACCAAATCCCCGTTAAGCGAAGCTATCCCGTTCGCGAAGCGTTCCCGAAGGGTAGGGAATCGCCCAAAACTCCCCCTTTATACTACATATATGCTACACTAACATTGTAGCTCGTGCCCCGCAGGAGGTTTCCTCATGGCAAATGCCAATCTTCCTCAAAATTTCAACTTAATCCTACCCGCAGGAACCCAAATTGTCACCAAAATCGAGGTCAAAAACCCCGCCGGCGACCAATCTTGGAAACCGGGATTAGTAGGCGTCATCGTTCAATCGCCTACGGACAATTCCCACGCATATTTAGTCAAACTCCCAGACGGAACACAAGTTAGTCTGCGGCGGCACGAACTCAGTATCCGCAAGCAGTTTCAGAGCGAAGGATTGCAGTCAGGAGGAGATTTTCTTGCAGAATACAACCTCTATGATTCTGTAATTTACCGCTGCATTCTTGGTTCGAGAGCTTATGGTCTTGATAACGAGCAATCCGATACAGACAGACGCGGGATTTACCTGCCGCAGGCAATCCTTCATTGGTCGCTTTACGGCATCCCAGAACAATTGGAAAACAAGGAAAATCAGGAATGCTATTGGGAACTGCAAAAGTTTCTAGTTTTGGCACTAAAAGCTAATCCAAATGTGCTAGAATGTTTGTACACGCCTTTAGTAGAAACTGTTTCTCCTGTAGCACAAGAATTGCTAGAAATTCGGGAAATATTTCTTTCTCAATTGGTTTATCAAACTTACAATAGCTACGTTTTGTCTCAATTTAAAAAAATGGAGCAAGACCTCCGCAATACCGGGGAAATTCGGTGGAAGCACGCGATGCACTTAATTCGCTTGTTGCTGTCAGGAATTACTGTCCTCAAGGAGGGGTTTGTACCTGTTCGCGTCCAGGATTATCGATCGCAACTTTTATCTATCCGCAACCAAGAAATATCCTGGGATGAGGTGAATCGCTGGCGGTTGAGTTTGCACGGTGAGTTCGATCGCGCTTTTGCTGCAACTTCCTTACCAGAACGTCCTAATTACGAGAAAGCGAACCTGTTTTTGATTGAAGCGCGTAAAGGTGCGATCGGCTAAAAGGGGCGGGTTTACGAGAGCATTAATTTGAGACATATATGGTTGGTAAAACCCGCCCCTACAGGTATTTGCGCTTGTTTAACCGAAATTTAAATTAGCATTGATAAAATGTTGAATAAATGACAGAATACATCTCGAATCTCGCCCAAATTATCTCCGTTCAACCTTATCCGCTGCTGTTTGCGACTGTCAGCGGTTCGCACTTATACGGCTTTCCTTCCGCAGATTCTGACTTCGACTTGCGGGGAGTACACATTTTGCCGCTACCGAAAGTAATTGGACTGATTTCGGGACAAGAAACAATCGAAGTTTCCGAAGTTCGGGAGGGAATGCAACTCGATTTAGTAACTCACGACATCAAGAAATTTTTTGAGTTGCTGTTGAAGCGCAACGGCTACGTGTTGGAACAACTGTATTCGCCGCTGATAGTTTACACTACAAAGGAACACGAGGAATTAAAGGATCTCGCCTCAAACTGCATCACCAAGCACCACAGCCACCACTATCTCGGTTTTGCTAAAACTCAATGGAAATTATTTGAGAAAGAACGCCCGCGTCGGGTTAAGCCGCTGTTGTACGTTTACCGGGTGTTGCTGGCTGGGATTCACTTGATGCAAACGGGGGAAGTGGAGGCGAATTTGGTGAAACTTAATGATAAATTCCAGTTGTCGTATATTCCTGATTTGATCGATCGCAAGCTGGCTGGGGAGGAAAAATCAGTGCTGGAAGATACAGATATTGAATTTTATCAGCAAGAGCGCGATCGGCTAATTAATATATTAGAAGATGCAAGTTTTACAAGTCATTTGCCGTCAAATCCTAATGCAAAGGTTGCTCTTAACGATTTTTTGGTAAAGGTGAGGATGTCATCTGTGAACTAAGCTGTTCCACGTTTAATTAGTCTTTAGTGTAGCAAGCACCCTATATATTAGTCGTTTTGTGCGCCGAAGAGCACAGAACCTCCAGTCCAGTACACATCAGTACCAAAGAAACCGGGTTTTTCATCCTGCTCATATCAAATCCGTTAGCATCGGAATAGTACATTCGAGTTCACTGTTCACGGCGTTAACTGTTCATTGTTCACGGCGTCAACAGTCAACAGTCAACATCATGTATGAATGTTACCGGAAATGATATCAAAGGCCATAATGCAGTATTTTCGTGTCCATTAAACCCGGTTTTAAGTGATTCACCTTAATAGATTTGTGTTGGCTGTTGCGTTAAGGGCAGGTATGTCGGTATTTTGAGGGTCGGTAACTGGTGAGTTTTTTCCTGGTATGTAAAAATTCCAACTTACGCCGCCTACATATGTCTTGATATATGAAATCAAGGCGTGGATAAATATAACGATTGCTACCATTTCTAATGACTCTTCAATCGTCGTTGCTATCACGTAGGATATATCCCCCGGTCCCGCTGTATAAACTATGTATCCCGCTAGCATTTCCACTCCGATGGCTCCTCCAATATAAATAGCGGCTGCTGCAACAAACAATTTTCTCATTGAAACAGGAAGGTGCAACACGAACTTACTGTAGGAAAAAAGAAATATCGCTACTAGAAAACCGATCGGCACAATCCAAGTAAAGTAAAGAAATCCTGTGGCATTTAGCAGGTTTCGCATCGGGTAAACCAGCTTTTCGTGCAATTGACCAATTTCGTCTAAAGATAAAAATAGAAATATGAAGGATAAAATTTTCCAGTGATTCTTATAGCGATCGCTATCCAAATTTTTCGCATAGGCGATCGAACCCAGCAAGAGAGAACTAAACAGCAATGTCAAAAATGAGTAGAAGGTTGGAATGTTCCCCTCGTAATCAACGTTGAATCCATTTGCTAAGAAGTCTCTAGACGGGTAATCCGGCAAGAAGTACATAGTCATCTGACTTAAGAAAGATAGTACAACTAGACAGGCGACCACTCGAAGCAGCAACTGGGTTACAGATCCTGGAGTTAGAGGAATTTGGAATTTCATGTTTTCTTAACCGTTCTCTTAAGCTTTGTTTAAGGGAATCTTATCAAACGAAAAAAAAAATTCGGTCTACCCAAAGACAGAGAAGACTCCTAGTCGTGAAGGGTCTTTTTTTGTAACCGTAAAATTATCTTAAGATTAAGAAATTTAGCAGACCTCGATCGCCCTTAATTTTCTTGTGGCTATATAAAAACCTTTTTGTTTCCTGAGATTTAAATTAGAGATAACCCAAAATGAAGCTGAAATCCTTACTACGGTTGAGTCGATATCTAAATTCGATCTATATCTGCCAAAAAAACTCGGCTTCAGGAAGCCGAGATCCCTCAGTACCGAGGATTTCTGTAATCAAAGGCGACCGCATCTCAATCGAGAGTGACAACTATGAGATGAAATAAGAGGTCGATCGCGATCGAGTGATTCGCCGCCATTTGTTAACCTAGACTCCCCCAGCGAGATCAAAATATCTCCTTGTCAAAGTCCATTAGCTTTGAGTCAATTGCTGATTTCCGAAGTTTTCGCTGCTTTACTTAGGAATGAGAATTAAATAACTTCCACTCTTGAAAGTGGGATGGGCGTCCCCCCCGTCCTTTTTTGACGGGCGGGACGCCCATACCACAATAACAATTAAAATTGTAA
>NZ_JAUBUC010000029.1:0-74027 GCF_036705285.1 Microcoleus sp. B4-C1
ATCTCCGTACCCGATAGGTTGCCAACTGTTTCGATAAAGCCAACACCTTCGACAGTCGCCGATGCACCGAAGAAGTCGGAAATCACCACGTCATCGGCAGGGCGGGCGATACCGTCTTTGTTGATGTCAATCAGCAAGCTAGTGCCTTGTCGGGCCAAGCCTGTATTTCCCGATGACAGCGACAGCGACAAGGTAGGGCTGGTACTGATTTGGTTGTCAAAATTAACAAAGTCTAGGCGATCGAGGCCACCTGTATCCTGAATTTGTAGTTGATTGAGCGAAAACTCCCGCAGCAGATAGCTATCGTTACCTGCACCGCCTCGCAACACATTCCCACTGCCAAATCCAGCACTGAGCGTATCATCCCCCACACCGCCATCCAAGGTGCTATTACCACCACCAAAGAGAAAGTCATTGCCATCACCGCCAAATAGGCTATCGCGAAAGCCTGGCACGAGAGTGTCATCGCCAGCACCGCCATCTAAGGTGTTATTGGAGCCAGAACCACTAAGGGAGTCATTGCCGTCTGCCCCAAAAAGGCTGTCGTTGCCTAATCCGCCCTTGAGAGTGTCATCTAAGGATGTACCCAGAAATATTGCCACGTTTTTTTCCTGCTTAATGTAAACAGGCGAGGGCTAATTTTACTTAGCTACTACGCCCTAATTATCTATCAGTGCTTTTTCCCAAAAATTATGCGAATTTTCCAAAAAACTTTTTTTTGCACAATTTGTTTCATTGGCGACAAAAGATGCTATGATTTATAGCCTCTGTTCACCACAAAATAACGAGACTTACAGCACTTTGAGATAAAACCCGCCACAAAGAGGGTAAACTTGAAAGATGTAAAAAAAGCAAATTATTTAGAGATAGCTGCATATTCTATTGACTTACGACAGAAGATACTAAGTGCGTGGCCAAACAAAGAAGGCACACAAAGAGACTTAGCAAAACGATTTAAAGTCAGTCGATCGCTCATAGGTGACTTTTTGCCTCGGTATTGAGAGACGGCCCAGATAGCTGCCATGACTCTCTTGAGGGGAGCGCCGCTCGAAGCTTAAAAGTAAAGAGGAAGAATTGTTAAAGATAATAGTGACAGAGCACTCGTGATATATATGCGAGAAATTCACTCTTGAAATAAAAGAGCGCCAAGGCATAGAGGTAAGGAATGAGAATTAAATAACTTCCACTCTTGAAAGTGGGATGGGCGTCCCGCCCGTCCACTCATGACGGGCGGGACGCCCATCCCACAATAACAATTAAAATTGTAAGTTATTTAATTCGCGATCCTAAGTATATCAAGTTTGTCCCGCACTTTTAACCTCTTAAAATTAAGGCGTAAAAAAAACTTTAGTAGCGACTCAGCCTTGCTACAGAAATTGTACAAAAATTGCGCTATGAATGAAAGCGTTGGCTAGATACTATACACATCAAAAACCACGTATTTATTGATGAAACAGTGGCAGCGATCGCACAACCGAGCTATGATACTGTGGCGGAGCAAAATGTCATCGCCTCGCTTCCTAACATTGACAAAGAGTTAGCGGCTTGGGATCGCACATTCCGATCGTGCGATCGAACTGTATCATTTTTAACAGCGCAGCCATTGAGTCCGTAGTTTCAGTCTGCCGCCACACCACAAACTCGCGATCGTCCACTTTCCTCAGCAACATCGGTAGCGACACCGCAGAATAGCCCTTTCTCACAGCCGTTACCCCCCGCAGCCTGTCTTGAGAATCCGAACTTTGCAGCGCTGCTGGGATTTCCATAATTTCCCGAAGCCAATTAAAATATATTTTTGTTACTTTTCTTGACAAGTTTAGCTAGGATTGCCGGATTTTGGGAAGGTTAAAAAAAAATCAGTTATTAGATTGTGTCTGCCAATTAACAGCCTCAAACTTCAACCCCAGAAGAAGTTCAGAAAGTAATTGCTGAATTTGAGCAATATTGGCAACGGCCGAGCGACGATACCCTGGAAATGACTAAAAAGGTAAAAATGCCTCAAGAAGTCGTGATGAGACACTTAGAAAATCATCCCAAGATAGTTTACATCGACGGGGCACTAGCGAATTTGCGATGCCACAACCTGCCTAAAAACGAAATTAATTGCTGTTCTGTAGGGTGTTCTGTTTTCTTAAGTTTATCTACTTAATTGTACAGTTTTCTTTTCCCGCAGCTTCTCCCTAGCCGCACTGCTTGAGAAGGGCGGACAAGAGTCGGGTTTCCAGTTTCTTGATGAGTTGGCGGATTTAGGGGAACCGGACTCTAGGGAAAACCTTCATAGAATTGCTACGATCGCAGAATGTAGTAAATTTACTCTTTCTCTACTTTGAACAGGACAATTAGTAGAATTTATGACGGACTTAAACTCTCACGCTTGTCGCCTTTGATCAAGGTAGTATGGCTCTCAATAATAATAATAATAATAATAATAATTTGAAAATCCCTCGCGTAGAGTGCGCCTCATCAATATATCTCCAGGTAGATTCCAGACTCTTCATTTTATGGGTATCTGTTAGAGATATAATAAAAATAAAAATAAAAATTTCTCATAATCTATCTTCCAACAGCCAGATATATGGTATAAAAAATGACTTATAAAAAGAAGGCCAAGAAATCTAAACCTAAAGCTGGTATGAAAGCTGAAGAAAAGCAACAGAACAGTCCAAACGAGTTATTTCCTGTAGTCGCAATAGGAGCCTCCGCAGGTGGATTGGAAGCCTTTATGCAATTACTGAGCCATTTGCCGATCAATACCGGCATGGCGTTTGTAATAATTCAGCATATGTTGCCGAGTCAGGAAAGTGTGTTGAGTGTGATTTTAGCTCGATCGACCCAGATGCCCGTCCATGAGGTGACAGATGGGATGCTAATAGCACCGAATCAGGTCTACGTCATCCCCCCGAATTTCAGCATGACTATCGATCGAGGGGTGCTGAAGCTAACGCCTCGCGGCAGAGGACGCGGGGTATTTATGTCCGTCGATACTTTTCTGTTGTCCCTCGCCGAAGAACGGGGGAACAAAGCCATCGGCGTCGTTTTGTCCGGGGGCGACGGCGATGGTGCCCAAGGGTTAAAAGCGATTAAGGCCGCCGGCGGTATTACTTTTGCCCAATGTGAAGAATCGGCACAAGTCAGCAGTATGCCGAATACTGCGGTGGCTACGGGTCAGGTAGACTTTATCTTGACACCGGAAAAAATTGCTCAGAAAATATCACAGATCGGCCGTCATCCCTACATTGCAGAGGGGCCTGCGACAGAATCCACCAGCAGCGAAGATGCGATCGAAAATAAAGATGCGATCGCCACGATCTACAGTTTGCTGCGGGCGGCTACAGGAGTTGACTTTACTAACTACAAGCAAACCACCTTGAAGCGGCGGATACATCGGCGGATGTTACTCTACAAGCTCGAACGCATTGAAAATTATGCCGAATATCTCCAAAACACCCCAACAGAAGTAACCGCGCTGTATCACGATGTCTTAATTCATGTCACCAGCTTTTTCCGCGATCCCGAAACCTTTGATGCCTTAAGCAGCAATGTTTTTCCCGCAATTGTCCAAGATAAATCGCCGAAAAAACCGATCCGAATTTGGATTGCCGGCTGTTCCACGGGTGAAGAAGCTTACTCGATCGCCATTTGCTTGCTAGAGTTTTTAGCAGCTCGCTCTACTAACCTGCCGATTCAGATTTATGCCACAGATATCAGCGAAAGTGCGATCGCGATCGCCCGCAGTGGCTTTTATACCCAGGCCCAAGTCGCGGATATTTCACCCGAACGCCTAAATCGGTTCTTTGTCCAAGTCGAGGGCGGATACCAAATCGCTAAGCCCGTGCGCGAACTCTGCGTTTTTGCTAGACAAAACCTGATCGCCGATCCGCCGTTTTCCCGGATGGATTTGATTACCTGTCGGAACGTGCTGATCTATCTGGGACCCCCGTTGCAGAAAAAACTGCTGCCAATGTTCCACTATGGGCTTCGGCCCGCAGGCTTTTTGCTGTTAGGTACTTCGGAAACGGTGGGAGACTTTTCCGAATTGTTTGCGCTATTAGACAAAAAGAACAAAATTTATACTAAAAAACAGTTGTCGCATTGGCTCAGCATAGATTTAACTGCTAACAACTATCCTCTGACACCCCTCAACCCTCAACCGCTGCAGACAGAAAAGTTGGACGAAATCGAAATGGAGAAACAGGCCGATCGCATTGTTTTGAATCACTATGCCCCTGTCGGAGTCGTGATTAACACAGCCAGCGAGATTGTGCAATTTCGAGGGCAGACGAATGCCTACCTAGAACCGGCCCCCGGTAGGGCGAGCTTTAGCCTGCTGAGAATGGCAAAAGAAGGATTGCGCGTGGAACTGCGAACTGCAATTCAACAAGCCTCACAGCAGAAGCAGCCGATCGCACGGGCAGGCTTGCAAGTTAAAGAGGGCCAGATCATTCGGCAGATCAGAATTAATGTGATTCCATTCCAAGCCGGCGCTGTGGCAAAAGACTATTTTTTAGTGTTATTTCAAGAGGAGTCCCCGATATCTGTAATGCCTGCTGCTGATACTGACGATAGTAGAGTCAACTCCGATCCTTCACCCTGTGAAAGTCAGGAGATTGCAAGGCTGCTACAGGAACTGAAAACCACAAAAGAACATCTTGGAGCGATCGTCCAAGAACATCAAGCCGCTAATCAAGATTTGAGAGCCGCCAACGAAGAGATTTTGTCGAGCAACGAAGAGTTGCAAAGCATGAATGAGGAACTCGAAACGGCGAAAGAAGAAATTCAGGCAACCAATGAAGAACTCAACACGATTAATGACGAATTGCAGCGGCGCAATGTGGAATCGACTCAGGTCAGCAACGATTTAGAAAATCTCCTGACCAGCATCAATATTCCGATCCTGATGCTGGGAGGCGACCTGCGAATCCGCCGGTTTACTCCCGCAATCGAACGCATCTTCAACTTGATTTCTACCGATGTTGGGAGGTCTTTGAGCGACATCACTCACAAGTTGAGAGTACCGGACTTAGAGCAATGGATTTTAGACGTGATCCGCACGCTGAATTTGAAAGTTCAGGAGGTTCAAGATCGAGACGGTCGTTGGTACGATATGCACCTTCGACCCTATCGGACGATCGACAACAAGATTGATGGGGCTGTGGTGATGTTGGTGGATATCAACGAGCTCAAACTCAGCGCCCAGCAGTTGACGGAAGCGAAAAATTACGCCGAAACGATCGTGGAAACCGTGCGGGAACCATTGCTAGTGTTAGATCTCGACCTGCGGGCAATAACTGCCAATCGTTCTTTCTACGAGACGTTTCAGGTGATGCCGAGCCAAACAGAGCAGCGCTCATTGTTCGATCTGGGTAATGGACAGTGGAATATTCCCCAGTTGCGATCGCTCCTCACAGCAATTCTGGCAGGAAATCCCCAGTTTCAAGATTTTGAAGTCGAGCATGACTTTGAGCAGATCGGGCATAAGATAATGCTGCTCAATGGCCGCAAAATGCCTCCCATCGGCGATACACAGATGATTCTGTTGGCGATCGAGGATATCACCGAGCAAAAACAGTTAGAGACAGAACGCAGCCTTCGGATTCAAGAACAATCGGCTCGTGCGGCTGCTGAGGATGCCAACCGCATCAAAGATGAGTTTTTGTCCGTCCTCTCTCACGAACTGCGGACGCCGCTCAATGCGATGATTGGCTGGGCACAGTTGCTGCGCCTGAAAAAATTTGACGAGGCTAAAACCAACGAGGCGCTAAAAACGATCGAGCGCGCCGCCAAAGCACAAAACCAACTCATCGATGACATCTTAGACGTTTCCCGGATTACCACCGGCCAATTTCGGCTTAATGCTTCTGAAATTGAGCTCAATCCACTGGTTGAAAATGCGATCGCGGTAATTGGTTTCGCAGCAGAAGCCAAAAATATTCAACTTGAATCCAGGCTAAGTCCTTTACAACCAAAGATTTTGGGCGATCCAACTCGCTTACAACAAGTGGTGTGGAATCTACTTTCAAACGCGATTAAATTCACCCCAGCCGAAGGCAGAATTGACATCGCATTAGACTACATTGATGGCATGGCTCAAATCCAAGTTAGCGATACTGGTAAAGGCATTGACCCTGATTTTCTCCCGTATGTGTTCGATCGCTTCCGTCAGGCGGATAGTAGCTTCTCTCGCAGAGACTCAGGATTAGGGCTAGGATTGTCGATCGTCCGTCATTTAGTAGAACTCCACGGCGGTACTGTTAGTGCAACAAGTTCGGGTGAGGGACAAGGGGCAACGTTTACCGTGAGGTTGCCGCTACGAGCAGATATGCCATGACAGTTAGACGCTAATATTTACCAAAGACATAATTGATATGAATTCCGGTTACACCGTCCGTGATTGTTGACTGTTGACTGTGCTTTATATTATGCAATCCCCGTAGACGTGCGTAATCGAAATATTGGCAGTGGTTATCGGGGTTCATCAGGGTTTATCTGCCTTCATCTGCGGTCAAAAAAGGCAATAATCTCTAAATAACCCTAACTCTAAATAACCCTAACCCATAACTATTTACCAACCTTAACCTCAGCGCCATCCTTCAGAAAACCAGTCCCAGTAACAACCACCCGATCGCCCGCCTTCAAACCTTTTTTAACCACCACCTTAGCAGCAGTCAAATCGCCCACAGCACCCCCGGAAATTTCCCCAAGTTCCACCGGTTGAGCCTGCACCTTGTTTTCGCCCACAAGTTTGTAAACCATAGAACTGCCATCAGATTGCGGTACAATAGCTTTAGCAGGGACTTTCAAACCTTGAGCCGTTGTCGTAGAAATGGATGCGCGCAAAAACATTCCCGATCGCAAAAACTCACTTGTCGGCAAATCAATCTTCACCGTAGCTTGCCGATTTTGCGGGTCAACTACCGGCGAAATCTCTCGTACAGTTCCTGACAACTTAATCCGCTTGTCAGAATCCGAAGTAATTTGCACTGCTGTTCCCGGCCGCACTTGCGAAACCTGACTTTCCGGTACTTTCAATTGCAGTTCCAGCTTGTTGTCGCGAATAATCGAAAATAGTTTTTGACTTCCCGAAGAAACATCGCCAACTCGACCAATTCTTTCAGCCACAGTGCCACTATCCGGCGCTCGAACAATTGTTTGTTCTAGTTGAGTTTGTAACTGTTTGACTTGTGCATCATTGCTGCGGACACTTGCTGCGTTATTTCCCACATTTGCTCTGGCACTACTGACACTCGCTCCGGCCGTATTCACTTTAGCACGAGCGCTGGCGAGAGCCGCTCTAGCCGTACTGATATTAGCTTCCGCAGTAGCTACTCTAGCAAGAGAAGATTGCACTTCTTCCGCTGCTTTATTCTGTTCTTGCAAAGCTGTATTCAAGTCAGCTTTAGCTTTGTTCAAGTCTTGAACAGCAGTCTGCCGCTCTGTCTTTCGCCTTTCCAAATCTTGCTGACTAATTACTCCCTGAGCCGCCAAATCTTGGGTGCGATTTACTTCTCTTTGAGCTTGATCTAATTTAGCCTGAGCGGAGGCAATGCCAGCTTTAGCTTGAGTGACACCGGCTTTAGCTTGTTCCACACCAGCCCTTGCTTGCCCGACGCCTGTTTTGGCTTGCGCTGCGTCAGCGATGGCTTTTTCAACGCCAGCTTGGGCTTGAGCCACGCCTGCTTGGGCTTCTTGTTGGGCTGACTCGGCTTGCTGTACCTGAGCTTGGGCTTGCTCTACCGTAGAATTGGCCGATTGTACTTCCGCAAGCGCTTCGGCAATTTGCGATCGTAGCACCGAATCGTCCAAAACCGCCATCGTCTGACCTTTTTCTACCACATCCCCTTCATTCACCAACACCTGCTTAATTTGCAAACCGTTGGCTTGTGGTAGCACCGGTAGCAAGTCATAGGCTGCCACGGTGCCCGTCGCTTGCAGAGTTTCACCCACCTGGGCAGATTCCACAGGCGCGACTGTCACCGTCGGAGCAATCGCCTGCTGAGTTGCCGAGGGAATTGGAGCTGCAGGCGGCGAACTCTGATTGCCCCCAGTCAATTTTACTGCTAGCAACGTTGCAGCCACGCCAATCCCTGCGCCCGCCAACAAGGCAGGCCACCTGATTTCTTTGCTGGGCCCAACTTCAGTTACTTCTGGTTCCCAAACTTGTTCCGCCTCGATTTCTGGAACTTCCAGCGCAACTTCTCGTTCATCATCCTCACCGGAGAATTGCCAGCGAGATTTGTCTGAGACTTCACTTTCAGCTACATCCACTGCTGAGTTCCTTTCGCGCCCGCTCTCCACGGGGGAAAGGGGTTGCTTTTCTTCGGCTTCTGAAAAAACTTGATTAGTCACGGTAGTTCCTCTCGCCAGTATGAGCCTGTGCTTTTGATATTGTAAAGAAAGATTACGATAATATTTACTTTATTTTAGCGGAGGGCCTCTGGATTAACGCTTCCTCCTTTTGGGTGAGTGTGGCGCACTTTCACCCTACAATGGCGATTTTAATTAAATTTGCTCAAAGTTTGTGCGATCGACATTTAATTTGATCGGTCTCTGGGGCATACTGAATATTAGCGTGATTCCCGATCGTGGGGTCGATCGGGCTGGCCTTGTCTGTCCCGAAGCGGTTTTGCCGTCACCAGCTTATCAATACTGAGAGCATTTAGTCTAATCTTGAACTGATTATTGCTAATCTATACTCTAATGTGTTTCTCGTAGAACCCGACAAATCGGGTCAGGAAATTGTACCAGTTTAATTGACAAAAATCACAATGAATAGCGTCTTTTCTCCCGTCCAACAGTTTCTAATTACTTGGCTACTAATGCTAGTGACGGGATGGTTTACCCTGACTGCTGTCAGTTATGTTGGGGAACTGGTCAGCATTTTAGTAACAGCGGGACTCATTGCATTTTTATTAAATTATGCAGTAAAAAGACTGCAAGTATTTTTGCCTCGGGGAGTAGCGGCGGGGCTGGTTTATTTAACAGCAGGTGTGGTAGTAATAGTAATCGGTTTAACTATTGTGCCGCCCGTGTTCAGCCAAGCGAGACAGTTGGGGGTGAGGTTCCCGGATTTGCTGGAGTCGGGGCGACTGCAGCTAGCTGAATTTCAAGCATGGAGTGCCGAGCGCAATTTGCCGTTTAACGTGCAAATATTGGAGCAGCAGTTATCAGCGAAAGTGCAGGAACAAGTGCAGGCGCTCGCAGGTACGAGTTTAGGCTTAGTTGTCGGTACTGTTAACTGGTTTTTGGACTTGATTTTTATTGTGGTGATTTCCTTTTATATGCTCCTAGACGGGCAAAGAGTTTGGCAGGGTTTGACCAGTATTTTTTCCCCAGACATTCGCTATGTTTTAACAGAGACTTTGCAGCGAAACCTCCAGCGATTTGTATCGGGACAGTTATTGCTGGGACTATTGATGGCCATCTCGTTGACTCTGGCTTTTTGGTGGCTGCAAGTTCCGTTTTTTCTGTTGTTTGCCGTGTTTATAGGATTGACGGAAATAATTCCGTTTATTGGAGCAACTTTGGGAATTGGCACTGTTAGTATAATTGTAGCGTTTATTGATTGGTGGCTGGCGCTACAAGTGTTGGTAGTGGCGATCGGTCTCCAGCAAATCAAGGATAATTTAGTAGCTCCCCGAATCATGGGCAATCTCACCGGATTGAGCCCGGTAATTATTTTCACAGCTTTGCTGTTAGGAGGTAGAGTGGGAGGATTGTTGGGAGTTATCCTGGCAATTCCGCTCACTGGGGTTGTAAAAAGTATAGTAGAAATTGTACTCAATCCCAAATTGCCACCCCAAACAGGCTCGTTTTTCTACAATCCTTTTAGCGGCGAGGAATTGGGGAAAATACCCGAAGATGAAACTCGAATAATCTTGGTCGCAGATGAACAAAAGTAGTCTAATTGTTGTAGTAAGTAATTCTGTTATGAAAAACTTTATAATTCAGTAATTAATTTTTGGCTGCTGAGTTCATCAATAAAAAACTAAAGTCTCTACAAATAAATTTAAGCACTTTAGTCTTGATTACTAACCAACTTAAAATCTCAAACCTAAAAACTTATGAAATGGTGGCAAAATCTTAGAAAAAATCCTCTAGCTCGGTTAGGAGCCGTGCTACTGTTAATTTTTTATACAGTCGCACTCTTTGCCGAATTTGTGGCACCTTACGACCCCTACGACTCTCAATTAGACGGTTCATTATTGCCGCCGACTCAGATTTATTTAACCACCCAAGACGGGCGATTTATCGGGCCCCACGTTTATCCGACTACTCAGGGCCCAGTGGATGCGAATACCGGCGCTCGCGAGGTAATTGTAGACTGGCAAAAACCATCGGCTGTCGGTTTGTTTGTCAAAGGTTCTCCCTATAATTTTTTAGGAGTTTTGCCATTAGAAAGGCACTTGTTTGGTACTACAGGAGAAGGCCAAATTAACATTTTAGGCACGGATGAACAAGCTCGCGATCAATTCAGTCGCTTAGTACACGGCAGCAGAATTAGCCTCAGCATCGGTTTAGTAGGAATAGCAATTTCTTTCCCCTTGGGATTGTTGATCGGAGGCATATCTGGTTATTTTGGCAGTTGGATTGACAGTATCTTAATGCGCTTTGCCGAAGTATTGATGACGATTCCCGGTCTTTATTTATTAGTAGCGCTAGCAGCAGTATTGCCACCGGGATTGACAAGTGCTCAGCGATTTATATTGATTGTGCTGATTACTTCATTTATCAATTGGGCGGGTTTAGCGCGGGTAATTCGCGGTCAGGTACTGTCAATTAAACAACGAGAATTTGTGCAAGCGGCGCGGGCAATGGGCGCCAATCCAATTTATATTATTGTCCGCCACGTGTTGCCACAAACTGCTACTTATGTAATTATTTCTGCTACTTTGGCGGTTCCGGGTTTTATTGTGGCGGAGTCGGTTTTGAGTTTAATTGGCTTGGGAATTCAACAGCCCGATCCTTCTTGGGGAAATTTACTATCCCTCTCTACTAATGCTTCAATTTTAGTATTGCAGCCTTGGTTGGTTTGGCCTCCGGCGATACTGATTATTTTGACTGTTTTGGCGTTTAATTTATTGGGGGATGGGTTGCGGGATGCTCTCGATCCGAGAAGCATTCAAAGGTAATGGGGACTGGGTAATTGGTAAGTGGGAATTCAAAGATTTGTCGGGGCGGGTTCACCCAAATTTATATCATCAATTCCCAGAACTAAAAAACCCGCCTTCACCCATCGCAGATACTCAAAAAATTGTTCCGCAATCAGGGTTAATTGGTTTGGTGGGGGCGGGTTTATGAATATTTTGGATGTGAACCAAAGATTGTTGGTGAACCCGCCCCTACGAGATTTGGTAATAGAAGTATAGCTCAAAAATACCCAGATTAGTTAAGGATTAACAGGTAAGCGGATGGTAAAAGTAGAACCCACACCCTCCTGACTTTTTACGGAAATATTGCCACCCATCATTCGGCAAAAACGCTGGCTGATTGCTAGTCCCAAAGCGGTGCCGCCGTACTTGCGCGTGGTAGAAGCGTCTGCTTGGGTAAAGGGTTGGAAAATGTGCTGCAACTGTGGGGTACAATTTTCTTAAAGTATATACCTGCAATTTGCGGTAAACTTTTTTCAGGAATCTACTAATTATTCAAGTCCGATCGTGAAATTAGAATTTGCCTTAGCTCAATATACGGATGCTCTCGCTCACCTAAAATTGGCCAAGTCTGAACCCTCAGAAATAGCCATTCTCCATATTTTAGTTACTCGCGATGCCATCAAAGAAGCACTCAGCGAGAAAACCCAGCTTTCTGTGGAAAGTTTGGCTAAACTACTCGAATTAGACAACTTCCTGAAACAACAAGCCAATGCGATCGCCCGAGGAGCAAAATTAGCAGAATGGCGAGCTACATTTCACCCCTCCCCAGAAGCTTGGTGGTGGTTCCTCGAACCGACTTCCCACGAGGAAGTTTCCCCCTCAAATCGCTTAGATTGGTTGTTCAACGGGCTGACAATCGCTGGATTGGCAGGGGTAGCGGCTTATATGACAACCTTCGCTCAACTCTTTGCCACGGGAGGAATCAGCTTCGCTGAGAGCTTTGGTCTGCTCGGACAAGGAGGGTTGCTTCTGACGGTAATCCACACCTTGCAGGACACAGGACAAGAACAGATTAAAAATATCCTCAAAAAACTCAATATTGCTCCGCAGTTTCACAGTCAAGCAACCTTGGGTATTACCGCAATGTTATTGTTGGCTTCTGTGGGAGTCTATAACTCTTTGCCTCGGATTGGGGACTGGAACTATCGAGAAGGAAAAAAACTCTACGAAAGAGGTTTACTGGAAAAAGCCAAAGGGAAATACGAGCAAGCGGCCAAAATAAACCCCAATAATTGGGAGATTCCAATTGCCTTGGGACAAATCTACGAATCTTTAGGATCTATAGATTTAGCGAGGAAGGAATATGAAAAAGTGTTAAACCTAGGGGAGGCTCGCGCCTTTAATAATTTAGGTCGCGTTTATATTAGTAAAGACGATAGAGTTACCGCTGAAACTTTACTGCGGATGGGAGTACAACGGGTGAGGAAAGAAGATGCTCAACTCAATTATGAACTGCATCTAAACTTGGGCTGGATACTGCTCAAACAAAAACAGTATCAAGCGGCTGAAAAAGAACTTCGACAAGCAGTTGCTATTGACCAAGCAATTGAAGGAAAACAGCTCGGTGGAGGGATGGCTTATTGCTTGCTAGAAGATGTTCTGGAAGAAAAAAAAGATATAAAAGAGAAACCCCGCTGGAGAAAAATGTGTTTGGAGAGTGCTCGTCCCGAAACGCTTGAGCAGTATAAATGGTTTATTGAAACTGGAAAACAAGAGATCGCCGATCAGATAGATACTACGGGGGTGGTGAATGGAGAATCTAACCCAAGTACACAGCCGTAATGAGTAAGATAAAAGTAAAAAATAGACCTCTTGCAAAAGTCCTTTTCATAAATTTATTGGACGGGCAAGATGCCCATCCCACAAGAAAAAATAACTCTTGTGGGATGGGCATCTTGCCCGTCCTAGTTATTTTTGCAAGAGGTCTAATAAAACCTAAACACAAGGTTATTTTTACTTTTCGTTTCCCTAGTTGGTTTGTATTCCCCTTTTTTTAGGGAAACTTCTTTTGTAAGGTGCGCCAGCATTCTTTTTTTCTGAAATTGAATGCTGCGTGTGCCATCCACCCTAATTTTGCAGATTAACTGGCAACCAGATCGTAAAAGTAGAACCAACACCCTCCTGACTTTTTACGGAAATATTGCCGCCCATCATTAGACAAAAACGTTGGCTGATTGCTAGTCCCAAACCGGTGCCGCCGTACTTGCGCGTGGTGGAAGCGTCTGCTTGGGTAAAGGGTTGGAAAATGTGCTGCAACTGCTCTGGAGTCATCCCAATTCCTGTATCTGTACAATTAATAACTAAAAATTCTTTACTAGCAATTGAAGATTGAGAACTTGTGGCAGGTTCCGAAGTGTTTTCTTGTTTTGCTTCGCTGCTGTCGCCCGCGATTTTTTCTCGGCTGGCTGTGAGGGTAATTGTACCGTTTTGAGTGAATTTGGCGGCATTGCTCAGCAAATTTAATAAAATCTGCTGCACTTTGGTAATGTCACCGTGCATAGTGCCGATATTCGTAATTTGGTGCAAGTTTAGAGTGTTGCCGTTTTTCTCAATTAGCGGTGCGGCGGTGGATGCGACTTCTTCAATCAAGGCGGCAATGTCGAAGGTTTCTAAGTAAAGATCCATGCGGCCGGCTTCGATTTTAGAAATGTCGAGAATGTCGTTAATTAGCGATAGCAAGTGTCGGCCGGAAGTGCGAATTTTGTCTAAATCTGGGGTGAGTTCATCGTAACCCAATTCTGCGGTTTCTTCTTGGAGCATTTCGCTGTAGCCGATGATGGCATTCAGAGGTGTTCGCAGTTCGTGGCTCATGTTTGCCAAAAATGCGCTTTTTGCGGTGGAAGCGGCTTCGGCTGCTTCTAGGGCGAGTTGCAAGGCGGATTCAAAGACTTTTCGATCGCTAATATCCTCGACGCTGCCTTCATAGTAGAGTACCTCGCCATTGGCGTCGCACACTGCACGCGCGCTTTCGGAAATCCAAATTACCTTGCCATCAACGCGGTAAACTTGTGACTCAAACCCCGAAACTTCTCCGAATTCTTCCATCACCCGCATAAACTTGTCGCCCTGCTGAGGATTGACGTAAGCTTGCTGTTTGATGTTGGTGAGATTTGATGTCAATTCTTCGGGAGTGGCGTAGCCATAGATGCGGGCTAAAGCTGGATTTACGCTCAAGAAGTGGCCTTCGGGGGTTCTTTGAAAAATGCCTTCGACTGCATTTTCAAAGATGCTACGATATTTTTGTTCTGCTTGACGCAAAGCACTTTGTGTACGATCGCGCTCGCTGGCTTCGATCGCCAATGATACCAAATCTGCCAGGGAAGCAGCAAAATTTTGTTCTTCTAATGTCCAGTTACGAGGAGTTCCCACTTGTTCGATACAGATAACTCCGACTGTTTGTCCTCCCAGCCGCACCGGCGCATCTAAGGTTGATGTAGTACCCACTTGTGAAAAGTAAGATTCCACAAATTCTCTGGTTCTCACATCTGAGAGAGCGTCATCAGCGGCGATCGTCCGGTGTTCTTCCAAAGCTTTAAAATAAGCTGGATAGTCTGCTGCTGCGAGTTCGGCACCTTGGGAATGGTGCGGGTTGCTGCGGCTAAATTGGTCGAGACAGTGCAGTTTCGAGCGGCTTTCATCGTACAACCAAGCTCCGGCTCGTTCTGCATCTAGGGTATGAGTAGCTGCTTCGGTAATTTGCCTAAAAGCTACTTGCAAATCGCCTCGATACAGCGCTTTATTTCTTGCCAATTCTACCAAAACCGTATTTTGTTTGAGCAATTGTTTTTGCCTGTGGCGTCGCGCCGATTCGGCTCGCTTCTGTTCGGTAATGTCGCGAGCTACCACAATGACGGATTCTTCGGAAAGCGGTGAAATGCTGGCGGCAAAACAAACTTCGCGGTCGTCAATGGTTAAATTGTACTCGATACTGACAGTTTGTTGAGTATCTAAAGCTGTTCGGATGTGGTTGAGAAAATTGTTGGCTGTAGCTTGCGGAAACACCTCTGTGAGTCTTTTGCCTACTAATTCTTCGATTGGTTTGTAGAGCAGAGAAAGATTTGTGGGGGCGATTTTTAAATAGCGACCGCTGGCGTCGAGAACTATAATTAATTCGCTCATGGCTGCAAACAAAGCCCGCAATTCTGCTTCGGCGGCTTCGAGTTCTGCCGTCCGCTCTGCTACTCGCTGTTCTAAACTAGAGTTGGTTTGTTCTAGAGCAACAAAAGACGATCGCAATTGTCTAGCCATTTGATTGAAAGACTGAGCTAGGAGATCGATTTCTTTGAATCCTTGAACTTCGACTTCGCCGTTTAATTCTGCGGAAGTGAAGTCGGATGACTCAGACATTTTTGTTAAAGCTTTGGAAGCTTGCAACAATCGGGTAATCGGTGTGACAACCCAGCGAGAGGTAAATATTCCGAGAACGATCGCCAGTACCAAGGCAAAAAAGCACAATAAGATAGTTGTGCGAGTGTTGGCGTTAATTTGCTCCATAAAGTCTGCTTCCGGGATTGCGACTACAATCAGCCAATCGAGGCCGCGGCCGTCTTGCAGGGGAGCAACGGTAATGAATTGACGTTTGCCGTCTATATCGAAGGTAAACTGTCCTTTGCTGTCAATTTGTTCAAAACTACCAAATCGTTGTTGTAAGTATGTGGAAGCCGATCGAATTAGCAAATTTTTGCTCCTAGTCGCCAACAGCCGTTCTTGTCCGTCTTGGCCGGTGACAAAAGGCAATTCGTCTGTGGAACTGGCGACTATTTTCCCGCTGCGTTCGATCGCAAAAACTTGTCCTGACGGGCTAATTTTGATGCTTTTGAGAAAATCGCTGATTTGAGAAAGAGTCAAGTCAATAGCCAATACCCCCTGCAGGTTTCCTGTTTCATTGTAAATAGGCATCACCGGCGTAATCCCCAGAACTGGCGAGGCTGCGAAGGGGTAGATGGGAGACCAAGTGGCTTTTCCTGACTGTTTGGCAGCTTTGTACCACGGTCTAGTACGGGGGTCATAGGGGACGATTTGGATTAGCTCAGTGCGATTTCCTTGGCTATCTAGGCGATAAATTTCGCGGTTTGGAGCGGTTGATTCGTCTCTGATGTATACTAAGTGTTCTGCTTCTCGCTTGAGCAAGACGAATCTGCCCTGTTCGTCGCCATAGTAAATGGTTGTATTTCGATCGCTCAGCTTGGTCTGGTTCCACAAATAGCGCTCTAAGTTGGGCAAGTCTTCCGGGTCTAAGTTGCCAGAGGCGATCGCAGCAGTATTCATTTGTAGAAATAAATGAGATACATCCCCAAAACTGCGGAAATTTTCTTTGGTTCTGGCTGCAACTTCCAAGCTTAACCTCGTAGCAAGGTCATTAACGGCTTTCTGGCCGTTGCGAAACGACAGCCATCCAGTCACGCCGACTGCTACGGAGATTTGTACCACCAGCGGTATCAACAAGACTAGGCTTAGTGACATCTTGGGGGAGCTTTTCATCAGACAACTGCTTAAATTTTTAAATAACATCAATATTCTGACACCTACCGGGTTTGCGTATCATTTGTCGTTTAAAACATACCCTAGATATAATTTACAAAGTTGTACAGCAATAGTGAAGTGGGGTGGCCGGTCGCTCAAAACTTGGCTGAGATTTCCACCGCTACTGTAAAAACTTGTAATACTAATCATGCCACTACTTGTGTGAATGTGGCGATCGCTCTGCAGACTCCCGATAAAAAAGTCACACGCCGTAAAAAATGCAACTTTAGGCCCGTGTTCCCCATCCTGGTTGTCATCAGTCATTGCCAATTATTCAATTTTTTAATCTAAACTTTTTAATCTAAAATAAGCTCACTTTTTGCGGGTGGGAATTCTCTTCCTTACGCCCGGTTAATAAAAATTTTATTTTCATTTTTTCTACAGTCCCAGGACAAATGTAAATTCTGTGACAATCTGGTGTTAAAAAATTTGCTATTAATAAGATAAGCCGCCAAAATCCAGATCGACTACAAAGAGGATAATTGAAGCATCTGCATTTCATCAACGCCAGCAAAGTAAAGCGTTTTTAGCTTTTTTGGACGATCGACATTTGGGCAAAATAATACTTCTGGAGGATGACATGAACTATACATTTGAAATCCTGGGCGTATCTCCAACTTTAACATTTTTTAACCAGCAGCAGGAATTGCTGCAACAACAGCAGCCGTCCGGTGTAGAATACTTGGCAAACCGAAAGTGCACTCTCGATGCGTTTGTGGCATCCGTAGAGACAGTTTCTCCTCAGCAAGGCTGGGATGTCGATCGAGTTGTAGACACCGTGATTAGTTTCTGGATGAACAACTCTGATAGCATCCAGTATTGGAGACACAGGCTGCAGGATGCCGGCAGCGAAAACTTGTTAGTAGCCAGAGTAGGCGATATCAAGTCTTTGCAAGCTGCATTTGAATCGCTGCTGGGGGAATAGGAAAATCGGGAATGGCGAAAAAGTCGATCGACTTTTTCGCTAAAACTGAGATATTGCACCATTCTCAATCATCCTTTCAGGCCGTTGCTCAGAGCAACGGCCCACAATAAAATTTATCTGTTGTGGAACAGGCATCTTGCCTGTTCTTGAGAATAGTGCAAGATGTAAGTAACATCCACTCAACTGTCTCTTTCCAATTTCCAATTGGCAATTCCCAAATATTATGTCTCGTTCCAAAGCCCTGCAATCTTATATTTTTCTCCGCTTGCTCCTCGCACCGCTAATGTTGTGGACAATCACCACAGCAGTATTTTTGCTCTTGCGGGCCACTCCAGGCGACCCCATAGATGCCATTCTCGGCTCACGAGCTCCCGCAGCCGCCAAAGAAGCAATGCGAGCTCAACTCGGTCTCGACGCACCCCTGTGGCAGCAATATCTCAACTACATGAAAGACTTATTCAGTCTGAACTTGGGAACATCCATCACCACTCGCGGACAAACCGTGTGGCAAATTATCGGAGATTATTTCCCCGCTACAGTGGAATTAGCAGTTTGTAGCATGGCCATAGCTTTAATTGTCGGCATCAGTATCGGTTCCCTGGCCGCATCTCGCCCCAACACTATTTTCGATGCTGCAGGCCGTTTGTTTGGCATTATCACTTACTCGCTGCCCGCTTTTTGGGCTGGCATGGTTTTGCAATTGATTTTCGCAGTGCAGTTGGGATGGTTTCCCTTGGGAACTCGCTTTCCTGTCACATTCCCGGCCCCCGAAGGCTACACAGGACTATACACGATTGACAGTCTCCTGAGCGCTAACCCTGGTCAGTTTCTCACATCTTTGCATTATTTGGCACTTCCGAGTTTGACCTTGGGGATTCTTTTGAGCGGCATTTTCGAGCGCATTGTCAGAGTGAATCTCAAGCAAACTTTGCAAGCAGATTATGTCGAAGCAGCTAGAGCCAGAGGCATTCCCGAATTCCAGATTTTATGGGCTCACGCTCTGAAAAATGCACTAATTCCGGTGATTACTGTCTTAGGATTGACTTTTGCTGCACTGTTGGGCGGTGCTATTTTAACAGAGGTTACTTTTTCTTGGCCGGGGTTGGCAAATCGCCTTTACGAAGCGATTAGCTTGCGGGATTATCCAACTGTTCAAGGTATTGTGGTGTTTTTTGCGGCAATTGTCGTAATTGCCAGCATTGTAATTGATATTTTGAATGCTTACGTTGACCCGCGAATTCGGTACTAAAAATATCAAGGAAGAAGGGCAACGGATGCTCTACTTTTGCACTTAGCCTTTTTCTACCTGTACTTTCTGCGTTCGCGAGATGTTTTAGCCAGGGGTGGGCCTGTAGAAGCAGTTATCAAAAAGATCGATCGGCTTTTAGAGTGACGACACTTGGCGATTTATGGGCAATACTGGAGAAAATAAAATTATACATTTGAGGAAACGCTGATGAGATTATTGCGAACAATCGCCGCTCTATCGGCTGCCTTGACCCCACTGATGGCTGAAGCTGCCTTTAGCCGTCCCATGCCGGGAACAGCCGATTTTCCCAGAGCCTCAAACCCCCAAGTAAATGTGCCGGTTTGCTTCATCGAAACTCCAGGCGGCACAACTTTTGATTTAGTCAGTTTGTGCGGCAGCAACGCTGCTCCCCAAAACACTAATCCGGTTGCGGGCAATGCTCCTGCAAATAACCCCAATGCAAGCACTCCGCCTCCTCCCCCGAACCCCAACGCCATCACCAGAGATGCTGTCGGCACCCCGATAACTACTCCTACTGGCACGGCAAATCCCAACAATCCCAACAATGTCAATCCGGGAACTTCGCCCGCAGGCACTCCCAATAATCTGACTCCGGGAACGGCGCCGAATACTAATCCGAATAATCTCAATCCGGGAACGGCGCCGAATACTAATCCGAATAATCTCAATCCGGGAACGGCGCCCAATACCAATCCGAATAATCTCAATCCGGGAACGGCGCCCAATACCAATCCGAATAATCTCAATCCGGGAACAGCGCCGAATACCAATCCCAATAATCTCAATCCGGGAAGTTCACCGAGTACCAGCCCCAATAATAGTGCGTCTCCCACGGGTGGAAATGCTGGCGACAGCAACAGCGATTTAGTTCCCAATCGCAATCTCAATCTTCCGAGAGTGCCGCCGAGTTCCTTTGGCCCTGGAGGTGTTGCGCCGACTAGAGATGCGATTGATGGCCCCCGCTAGTAATAGGCGAAGTGTCAGAACTTTTACAGAAACCGGGTTTCTCGGAAACGTTCTCTTTTTCAGGGATATTTCACCCGCGAGAAAGCCGGAATATTTATTTGCCTGCATAATATTGATCTCAGGTGCGATCGGCATATTTGGTAGCACAGTAGCCAAATAAAAGTTAAGCTAAGAACTTGTAGACGCTATCGGCTAAGCACTCTTTTAAAACTGGACAACCAGGTAGAAGCAGTGATAGATAGCTAGCTTTAATCCGTAACAGGATTAGTTATCAGCACAGGTTAAAATTATTACCAGGCGGGTGCTCGCCAGCTCCAAGTTCTCAAGCTAAACCATTCAACAGGCATATTTTTGTTAAGCCCGTGTGGTTTGGAAAGTACCGGCTGATAACATTAGCAAGACAAAATTAACCCGATTATTCGGAGGCTCTTCATGAGCAAAATATTTGTTTTAATAAATTGGAACAAAATTGCTCTAGACCCGATCACACTTGAGGAGGAAATCTAGTGTCAAACTTAGTTCAACGCTTAGAAATAACCGCTCATCCGCAACTAGAAAAATCCCTCGGCTATCGAGGAGATAGTCGCTGGGTAGCTTGGCGCTGGGAACCCGACATCGACCAACTTATTTCCAGCGACGGCAAAACAGTCGGGACTGGCAATAATATGGCTTGGCTGGTGTTTTTGCAGCACGATTTAGTCGATCCTGCCGTACAAGAGTACCACCTCGCCGAGGGCGATCGCTACTGGCTGCTTTTAGACACCGAAACTAGAAATCTCTACGTCGGCGAAGGGAAAACGGTTCAAAGTCTGCTCGAACAGCCGGAAAGTTTAGGTTTATTGGCCTGTCTTGATGGCGGGAATGCCGATCAAACTGGTGAAACTTGGCAGCAAACGCTATCTCAACTAACAGCCAAACCAGTTGTTCGCAACCTCACAAATGCCCTTCCTTTCGGTATCGCGGCCGCTTTGATAGGTGCTTTAGGCATCGGAACCGGATTGTGGGTAGTACCGGCAGTGCAGCAGAAACTAGCCGAAAAAACAGCTTTTGTTTCCCCAATTAGTTCTGGCGCCAACTGCGGGCTTGGCGGTTCCGACGATTTTTCAGCTTATATTGGTTCATCAAGCGGAAACAAAGAACTTCATTTAATAGGCGTTTACGAAGCCAATGCGGATCACAAGAACCGAGATTTATCACAAAGTGCGATCGAAATCAAAGTAGAACGCCGAAACAAGCCCATAATTCTCGCACTTTCAGCTTATGAACCGGTGCAGTGGAACATTACCGCAGAACCGGGCGCAGTTATCGAAAAAATCATCGTTAACGGATACCACAACCAAACTGTTTCAGGAGTTTCGGGAATTCCGGTAGAAGAGCACAGCTACGAAGAAACCGGAAACAATCTCGGCGACTTTATGTACAACTGGGGTGCTACCGCTGACACTTCCAATACTTCTTCCCTCGTTACTAAATTGGAACAGATAAACAGCACCAGTTTAACTTCTTTTCAAGGATGCTACAGAGGTAAGAACTTTACGATTAAGTAATAATTATTGATTATTTTGGGGTAGGGAAACGGCACTGCCGTCTCCTCAATAGCCATGTTGTCGATGGGTTGTATCAACAGACCACTCGCAAGGGTAATTTCATCATCTAATGCGGTTGATTTTACCCCTTAGCCGAAATCAGGACACGGCAGTGCCGTTTCCCTACAATTAATCGGGCGATGCTTACATCGTCACCAGGACGATTATTTTGGGGCTAGGGAAACGGCATTGCCCATTGGCGTCAACTTAACGTACAACCAATAGTCCGGCTCTTGTTGAAACCCCTGCCTCAAAACTAAAGTCCTCTTGCATAGGACTAATGAGTTCTTCAGTCCTCTTTGAGAGGACTTTAGCTATTAGACAGGGAATTCATTCCCTGGCGGACTGCCGGGTGAGCGGGAGGACTGGCGGACGAAAAGTTTAAGTTGACACGCCTTGGGCATTGCCATCTCCGACCTTGCCTGATATCAATTCAATGGTGTACATTTTGAACAGTTATTTGACAAGCTTATGTAATGACTGTATCATAAACTATTAACTTTAATTTTTGATTACAAACCATGACAATGCTAACAAATTTAAAATGAAATACTGGTACGAAACGCTCGCAGTAGCACAGCGAATTTTAATTGAATTGGGAAGGCGGCGACGCAGCTTAGTCTTGTGGAGTATTTTTCCAGTTTCTATCTTGCTAATTAACGGTTTGATTTTAAAAGAACGGGCTAATCTCACCACAGCAAAAGCCTTTGAAACTGCTGCACCTGCAAGCTTAGTAGGAGCGGCTTTATTTTTTAGCTGTCTCGGCGGTAGCGTAGCAACAGTAGTAGCAGAGCGAGAACAGCATACCCTCAAACGCTTGTTTATTTCCCCGCTTAGTGGCACTTCCTACTTTTTAGGAATTTTCCTGGCTCACAGTTGCATCGGCATCGGTCAGGTAATTTTAGTATACACGATCGCCTCTTGTTTCGGAGCACAATTCCAAGGCTCTATTCTGCTAGGATGTGCGATTATTTTACTCAGTATTGTATCTTATGTAGGTGTAGGCTTTATTCTCGGCACCCAGTTTGCGAGGCGCACTGAAGATGTCAACTCGCTAGTAGCGGCTTTCGGCGTCCCTTTGTTGATTTTAGGAGGCGCATTTTTGCCTACTTCGCTGTTTCCCAAAAGTCTGCTGGATCTCGCCCAGTACAATCCAATCTATCACATGAACGAAGCGCTGATGGGCGTGTGGGCTGACGGCAAAGATTTGGCTGATATTGCAGAACACTTTTGGTATTTATTCATATTTTCTATTGCCATGATTGCAGGTGGATGGCTTTCTTACCGCAGGATGCTGAGAGTAGAAAGAAGACTTTAAAAGTATCTCATTATTATGTCGTAATTATTCATCTCTCTCTTCTCTTCCTCTGCGCCCTCTGCGCTCTCTGCGGTTAAATAATTCCGAAAAAATCGTAAATAATACGGAGAATTAAAGCAGTGCTGCAAATAGAAAAGCTAAATAAGTCTTACGGCGAGCGCTCAGTGCTTAAAGATTTAACACTGCACATTCAAGCTGGAGAAATTTACGGTTTGCTCGGGCCAAACGGGGCGGGCAAAACTACAACTATCAATATTTTATGCAATTTGCTAAATGCCGACAGCGGCAAAGTTTCCATCAATGGCGAGCCTGTTTCCGAAGCTACAAAATCCTTAATCGGTGTAGCGCCCCAAGAAAATTTGCTTTACAAAAGCCTTAGCTGCGAAGAAAACCTCAATTTTTTTGCTCAAATTTACGGCTTAGAGCGCAAACAGCGGCGCTATCAAGTAAGACACTGTTTGAAAGCAGTTAATTTGACAGATAGAGCTACAAGCCCTGTGGAAACTTTGAGCGGAGGAATGCAGCGCCGCTTGAATATTGCGGTGGCTTTGGTACACCAGCCTAAATTAGTAATTTTAGATGAACCGACAACGGGTTTAGATATTGAGGCTCGCTATGAAATTTGGGAATTAATTCAGCGCTTGCAGTCGGAAGGAATTACAATTTTGCTGACAACTCACTTGTTGGATGAAGCTGAGCGGCTGTGTCAGAGAATTGGAATTTTAAAGAATGGCAGTATTGTAGCTGAGGGCAGTTTGGAAGAGTTGCAAAAACTGATTCCGGCTCAAGAAATTATCGTGGTAAAAACCGACGAAGAAGCTGAAGTCATCGCCCGCGCTAAACAATACAGTTTCATTCCCCGCCGCTACGGTAGCGATTTGGCTTTTTGGCTGCCGGAACGTTTAGAATTAAAAGAAATTATTTTGCTGTTCGACGGGATTTCTATTGATTCAATCGCTCGGTATCCGGTGCGGTTAGAACATATTTATGTAGAAGTAACTAAACAAACTGTATCCTAATCTGCGTCCATCCGCGTATATCCGCCCAGTACGCTTCAAAAACCAAAGAAACCGGGTTTTTTACCGCATCTGCCGACTGTAACGCAGTATTTTCGCAAAAACCCGGTTTCTGACCACCCTAACGAATTTACACTGTCTTAGCCCACTCGATCCAAGTTTCCATCGGGCGGAAACCGACTGATTTGTAAAGCTTTGTCGCCCCCGTCAAACTGTCAGCATCGACGCTGAGTTTAGCTGTGTTTGCACCCGCTGCTTTCAACTTATGCAAACCAGCTAACAGCATCGCTTTTCCTAAACCCATTTTCCGAAACTCGCGCCGCGTACCCAACAATTCAATCCAACCGTCTTTTGTGCCGCTGCGGGGGTTTTTTTGGGGTTTGATTTGACAGTCGCAGAAAGCTGCAAATTTGCGTGAAGCGAAGCTATCCCCCAGGGAATCGCCCGAAACAGCAATCAAGTCTAATTCCGGCTGATAATTCGGATCTTGCATCCAATAACGCACGGTTTCCGCAGTTAAATCGTGGTGATTCCAGTGATCGATAAATGATTGGTTGAACATCTCTACCCAAGGTTGGATGTCTTGTTCTCCTGATACGTGTGTCAGTGCAAAATCTGCGGGAAATTCGGGTGTGGGAATGGGTTCGGCGAGGGATCGGGCCATTGTCCAAAAATAGCGATCGACCTCAAAGCCCTGTTTCTCTAACAGCCGCATCTCATCGGTTTTGTCCTCCCGGCTGTAGGTTCGCAATTTTGCGGGCAAATTGCGTTCTTTCGCCACTTCGCGCAGCCGCTTTTCGCCCCACTTAATTATGTCTTTTTCTAATCCTTCGCCACGGACATTTGGATGCACATAAAACCACAAAGAAGCGTCTATTTCAGCCGGGGAATCGGGCATATCTAGGAGTGACAAACCGATTAGTTTGTAATTACCATCTTCCCACAACTGCACGTCGCGGGCTTGGTCGAGTTTGGGTGCATCAAGTATTAGCTTGAGTTCAGTTGCGGAGACTTCTTCGCCGAGTCTATCCACTGCTTCGCAAGCGTCGATTAAATTTGCGATCGCGCACCAGTCAGTTTCGCCCTTGTAGGAGCGTGTTGTCAAGATATTCATAAAAAACTTGCAATCCGTAATTTCGGACTGTTCCTCTTAGTTGGTATGGGCAAACAAGTACAGTAATTCAGACATTTTGGATAAATGTCAGTAACAGGCACTCCGGCCTGTTCCACAAGAAATAAAGGTTCTTGTGGGGCGGGTTCGCGAGCCCGCACCTCAACTGTTTTTAGTATTTGAGAATGGTGTCGATAAAACTCAGAAACCTGTTTATATCACCCAGGCTTTCAGGTTTTATCTTATAGCGCAATCATAAAAATTGGTTTGCCTTTTTGGGCTAGTTTTGTATGTGAGTTTATGGCCGGATGTCGATGAGTCGCGCTCTCTTTCGTTACCAAGCTTGGTGCTTAAGTAACTACTATTGTTTGAATAAAGTTTCTACAGCTAAGTAAAGAAGTTGTCACCCCCACTGGGTAGTTGATTTTTACTTTTGCTCTGTTTTACAATAAATCCTTTTTCAGGGATTTTGGGCTCCTCCTGTTAACTCGCCCGATCGGGGGAGGGGAGAAGTTGAACTTATTTAAAAGTTCCCTATTTCAACTATAACCTGAGCTGTTTTTTTTGGCAAGTTGGAAATCGAGGGAATCTTGCTAGTATTAACGAGGCTGGCATTTGATTGCAGGAGCGCTCCGGCTTTCAACCAGCCGTAACTGTAATTTTTATAACGTTTTTCCCTGAGTTGAGGATTTAATTTTATCCTAACGTTAAACTAACGTTAAACTGTTTTTTACAGATTAATATGAGGTAAATATGCTCGACAACCTCGATTTAGATATCTCCCTGGATAAAGAAACCTATGATGCCAAGATAGAAATTTTAATGCAACAGTTGCGATCGCTCCAACTGGCCTGCAGAGAAAAAAAATTGCCCGCAATCATCGTCCTCGAAGGTTGGGCCGCCGCCGGTAAAGGCGCGCTGGTCAAAAAAATGGTGGGGTACATGGACCCGCGCGGGTTTGCCGTCCACCCGATTTGGCCGCCGTCAGATGCAGAAAGGGGCTATCCTTTCCTATGGCGGTTTTGGCAGAAACTCCCCGCCCGTGGCAAAATTGGCTTTTTCTACCACAGTTGGTACACTCACATTTTAGAAGACCGATTGTTCGATCGAGTCTCCGACGCAGAAGTACCGACAGCCATCAGGCAAATCAACGCCTTCGAGCGGCAGATGGTTGATGACGGCGCCGCAATTGCCAAATTTTGGATTCACCTGAGCAAAAAAGAACTCAAGCATCGGCTCAAAAAACTAGAAGATGACGCATTACAAGCTTGGCGAGTGCGGCCAGAAGATTGGAAACAAGCCAAAAAATACGAAGAATACACAACTTTTGCCGAAGAAATGGTATCCCAAACCGGCACTGGCCCCGCACCTTGGACGCTAGTAGAAGGCGATTGTCAACGCTGGGCGAGAGTCAAAGTTTTAACGCAAATGGCAGCGACAATTACAGAAGCCTTAGACAGACGAACGATGCAATCAGCACCGATACAATTGCCGCATCAAGAACACTTACAACCCACCGAACCCGACTTGCTGGCCCAAGTAGATTTAACTCAATCGCTGTCGCCCGACGAATACAAACAGCAACTTCGCGAGGAACAAACCCGTTTTGGGAAACTGCAACAAAGCATCTACGAAGAGGAAATCCCCGTGTTAGTGCTGTTTGAAGGTTGGGACGCCGCCGGTAAAGGAGGAGCAATCAAACGCTTGACCGACATATTAGACCCCCGCAGTTACACCGTTAATGCCTTTGGGGTGCCGACAGACGAAGAAAAAGCGCATCAATACCTCTGGCGGTTCTGGCAGCGGCTGCCAACGGCTGGTAAGATCAGCATTTGCGATCGTAGTTGGTATGGTAGAGTGCTGGTCGAGCGAGTCGAAGGATTTGCCACCGAACTCGAATGGCGCCGAGCTTATCAGGAAATCAACGAATTTGAGGAGCAACTCACCAGTTTCGGTTGTGTCTTAGTTAAATTCTGGCTGCACATCAGTCCTGACGAGCAACTAAAGCGGTTTACAGAGCGGCAAAACAATCCATTTAAACAATACAAACTCACCGAAGAAGATTGGCGGAATCGGGAAAAATGGAATTATTATGAAGTAGCGGTGAATCAAATGATTCAGCGCACCAGCACGCCGGCTGCTCCCTGGACGCTAATTGCGGCCAATAACAAGTATTATGCTCGTGTTAAAGTAATTCAAACGGTAACGCAGGCAATTCGGAATCAACTGAAGCGCCGATAAATTGGGATTGGTGAATCGGTAACAGGTAATGGGGAAAAAAGTAGGCAGAACAAAGCAGGCTTGAATTGTCAATTCCACCTGCGGCGTACTCGCTCCATTACCAATTACCAATCAACCATTACCAGTTATCAATTACCAATTAACTGTCAGCAATCTGTGACTGGAAGTAGCGGGTTTCACCCTGCAACCAATGGTTGATAGCTGACCGGAAGCGAGCATCAGGATAAATGCGATCGGACTGCGTTATTCGCGAAAGTTAAAAACCCACCGATGCCCGTATTTCCTCCCGCAGCTAAATTCGCGCTCGTTTCCACACTTCCGTACTAATTTATGAAGACACAGAATATTGCAAGATGCCAGAACTGTTAGCTCGCATTCTATTTCTATTCCTCCTGTTCTCACTGATCAAATCGTGGTGGGATCAATCAGGAGGTAAAGACAATCCGTTATTAGACCGACTGCGCGTTTTGCTGCTGATCAGCCTTTTGTTCCTCGCTTTTTTTGCGCCAGACACACCAGTCGGAGCAGCGATTTTCGGGCTCATAGCCTTCTTCTTTAAGCCGTTGGGTTTTTCCATCACTCTGCTGGTGATTGCGTCGGCGCTGATCACGAACGGGGGCATCCGCAACCCGGCGCCGAGAATGATCCTGGCAGCGCTGCTAGTTTTGATCCTTTCGAGTATGCCAGTTGTCGCTTACTGGTTCGCCGACCAAGCAGAACGGGACGCCGCTGCCGCCGTCCGCACAGCTTGCTGCGATGAAACTGCCGCGGCGATAGTTCTCCTAGGCAAGGGAACCACTCAGCCTCACATCCCCAACCGAGTAGCGATTCAACTGACAGATACAGGTAATCGCCTGCCCTATGCTGCCGTTTTGTACCGCCAAAAAGTGGCACCGATGGTCATCGTTACCGCTGGCCCCAGACCAGAGTTGGAGGGTTATGTTGGGGAAGCGAAGGATATCGAGACTTTGCTGGCAAACAACATGGGCGTGCCACGCAGCAGTATCGTTCTCGACGATAACGGCAGCAACATACGCACCAGCGCCGAAGAAGTGAGAAAGATACTCGACAGCCGTGGCGCCCCGCGCAAAGTAATCCTGGTAACATCTGCGATTCAGATGCGCCGTGCCAGCCTCGCTTTTGCGAATATGGGAATCCAGGTGATTCCTAGGGCTACCGACTTCTACACTTTTCAACCCACGGCAGGAGGGAAATCCAGACTCCGCTTAGACGCGGGAGATTTTCTGCCTAGTGCAGAAGCTTTGGTAACTACGACACGAGTATTCGATGAATATTTCGGGTCTTTCTATTACTATTTGCGTGGCTGGCAGGCTCCCAGGGCCTAAAGTGGCAAGTTGCTGGTGTTTTTCTTAGGCAACAGCGACTGCTCCCCAGATTGGTTTAACATCTGATGAGAATGAGACCTTTGTGGGGAGCTGTATTTTTTTCTCATTCCGGCGGGATCGCCGACAATCAAGTTTGCCATGAATGCAAACAATACCCAAAAGATAACTGGCTCCCACTCGGATTTTTTGGGCGTTGCTTCTGGGGTTGTAACAGATTCGACGTTAACTTTGATATCTAGTTTGCCTTCAATTTCTTTGCCTTTGAGAACTCCCTCCTTGCACACTCCCTTAAAAATCATGGGAGCGGGCTTTGGTGCTTCTGCTTTCGGTTCGTCTGCCATTTTTTTATCCTGGTTTTGGTGAATCCGGTTGGATAGTACATTCTTAAAGGTTCGGGGGTTTTCCGGACAGGATTTGGCGAACTCTGAAAGAATTAAGTTAAATATGCACCCCGCCCCTTGCTGGGGCTTAAATATAACCATCTGAAGGCATTTCCAGCTAGTGCTGGTTTGTTTTAGATAGCAGCCTTGCCTTGAAGCTGCTACTTATATATCCGGGTGAAAGGGAGATTTTTATGCAAAGTACAGGTTTTTTATGAAAAATTTATTTGCTCCCGGCGGGCAGAAACGTCAATAGCCTGAAGTTCGAGCTTGGTTGAGATCCCCGAAGAAACCCAGTTTCTTCCCGCAGCGGGCCCAAGTGACCCAATTCGGTTAATAAACGGGGTTTCTGGCTCAATCTCGCGCCAGGAATGCCAATCTAAAATTTTAAATAATCTAAATAATCGAGAGTGAAAATATCCACCCGCCAACTATCTTCCTTGGAACCGGAACAACTGGCAGCTTGGGCAAAAGAGGCAATTAATCGCAGTAAATTGGGTCAAATCCCTGCGTACATACCTCTCCTAGCGCAAGCCGACAGACAAGGGTTTGCCGTGCAAATTCGGGCAATTGACGCGCAAATTGTGAGCTGGGGTAGCATTGCTCAAGCATTCCCGCTGATGAGTGTAGTCAAGCCTTTTGTGCTGCTTTATTTGCTGTGCGAATTGGGGGAAAAAAGGGTGTTTGACTTCGTTGGCTGTGAGCCTTCGGAACTGCCTTTCAATTCTTTAACTCAACTCGAAATAGACCAAGGGAAGCCGAGAAACCCGATGATTAATAGCGGGGCGATCGCCCTAGCGTCTTTGATTCCCGGTCAAAATGCTGTGTCGCGCTGTCAAAACTTGCGAACTTGGCTGAATCAACAGGCAAACAGTCAGTTATTTGTTGACGAGTTAATGCTCGATTCAGTGAAGACAAATCCGAATCAAAATAATTGGAATCTCGCCTTGAAAATGGTAGAATCGGGTTACATTCAAAATCCCGAAATTGCTTTAGAAACCTACAATCGCATCTGCTGTTTGTCGGGAACTGTGGAGGATTTAGCTAAGCTGGGGATGGTTTTGGTAAATAGCGGCGATCGAGCAATGGGGGAAAATTGCCGTAGTGTCAAAGCGCTGATGGCAACTTGCGGTTTGTATGAAGCATCGGGCCGTTTTGCGCTGCGGGTGGGGTTGCCGGCCAAGTCGGGAGTTAGCGGGGCTTTGGTGTCGGTAATTCCGGGCCAGGGTGCGATCGGCTTTTACAGTCCGCCCCTGGATAAAGATGGAAATTCTATCGGTGGGTTATTTTTGTTAGAAAAAATAGCTAAAACTTTGGGGCTAAGCGTATTTGATTAGATTGGTCAGTAAGCTATACTACATTTAATTTTCACTTTTAGGGCAGGCAAGATGCCCACCCCACAAGATTTTTACTAACATAACTATCCCAATTAAATGCGCGACAGCTTAGTCCGCAGTCATTAGGAACGGGGAATTGGGAATTGGGAATGTCTAATGGGGAATTGGGAAAAAGGTAATTTTCCCAACTGACAACTGACAACTGACAACTGACAACTGACTAATGTTTTTCGCCCAAAATAGCATAAACCACAGTCTCTTCTTTTTTGCCGCGCAATTGAATCGAGCCTACTTTTTGGCCTTCGTAGCGATCGCGCACGTAAGAAAAAGTCCTCGCCGTCACCAACAAATTAAAAGGACTGTCAGAAACAATTTCCTTATTCATCGCCTCCAATCTAGCAGCAACGTTGACAGCATCGCCGATCACAGAATAATTCAAACGCCGGGAACCGCCCACGCTACCAGCAACTAACTGTCCGGTATGCAACCCGATGCCAAACTTAATTAAAGGTTTGCGTTCAATTCTAAGCTGCTGATTAAGTTGGTGCAGCCGTTCGTGCATCGCAATACAAGCCGCAACTGCATTCAAAGCATCTTGTTGAATTTCTGCATATTCGCTATGGCAAAAAGGCACTCCAAAAACTGCCATAATTGCATCACCGATGTATTTATCTACAACGCCACCGTGATCCATAATACAGTTAGTCATCGCTTCCAAATAATTGTTCAGCCAGGTGAGCAAATCCCGCGGTGGCATTTTTTCTGAAATTGAAGTAAAACTACGAATATCCATAAACAGCACCGTTGCTGTAAGTTCTTGAGGTTCGAGTTCTCCCTGTTCAAATATCTCAGCTTTGCGTTGCCAAATAAGCTGAGCAGTCTCTGGATCGACGTGCTTTTCAAATAACCTCATCAACTGCTGCTTTTCGTACTGTTCCCGAAGTTGCAAAGCAGTGCTAGATAAAATGAGAGTGCCGATAGGTGCGGCAATCGGAACCCACCAAAAAAAGAAGCCAAATAACAAAGCGGCAGCCCCAATCCAAATTATAGGCAAACCGAGAGCGATCGCAATTCTCTCTTTAACACCTCGGTTGCCCAGAACCAAAGCGGTAAGCGGGCCAATCCCCAACAATAACAAAATTTCTACGAGTACCGGCAGCCGCTGGAGCAAGCGTTGATTGAGCAAATTGTCAATCAACGCTGCATATAAATAAACCCCAGCCGTAGTCTTGTTGAGAGGTGAAGATATCGGATCGAAACCGGTAGCAACTATGCCCACTAAAACTAACTTATTAGTCAGAGAATCTGCTGGAATTCTACCTTCTACGACATCAACAAAAGCATAGGTAGGTAGATTTTCTGTTTTCCCTGGCCAGTTAACCCAGACTTTTTTTTCCTGCTTATTTTTGGACTGTGGGAGCAATACTGGATCTTGGGGATTAGCAGCATTGTACCTGTGAGTCATTGCTAAACCGAAATTAGGAATCCCGTTGAGAAAGATTTTTGACTCGCGGCTAATACCGTCGCTATCGGGTTCCTGGCCGATGTGCCCGACACCTGCGGCGGCTGCTTTTAAAGATGCTACGGGTTCTTCTTTGGTGGTTCTAGCGAGTACAACTTTGCCGTTGGCGGCGATTGCAGCGGCTAAAATATCATCTTTCGGACTTGGATCGAGGAAAAGAATGTCAAAACCAACTGCTGTAGGGGGAGATTTTTTCAGTGCTTCTAGCAGTTGGGCGTAGCGGTTGCGAGGCCAAGGAAATTGACCGTATTCTTGCAAGGAATGCCGCTCGATCGCAATTACCACAATTCTCTCATCCCATCCGGGATTTGGCAAAATTCCAGATTCTCGAATTTGAAAGAGAGTTTTGTATCCCAAATATTCAAGGGGTTTCCACATTCCCAATTGCAGCATGGCGACAGACATTAGACCTACTACTGCCCCTGTCATCCAGGGAGGATTTGTGAATACATATTGCCGCAAGCCGATCAGTTGATTCTGTTTGAGATGATCGATCCATTTTTTGAACTTCATGCAATTAATTTGACGCAATCATTGACATTCGAGTCACAATTTCGAGAGGAGTGGGAGTCAATCGATTTTAGATTTTAGATTTTAGATTTTAGATTTTAGATTGACTTGCGCGAGATAAATTCGGGGGCTCCTTTATCGGATACAGGTTTTTTATTTCTGGACGGATGAATCACGTGGCGGGTATCCTGGATGCTTTCGGTCATGAAGTTTTACAATACCGTAAGGGCGAAGGGTGGGGGCAAAATTTATTTATTTTGACTACCGAGATTCATCGCAAAATGCTTCGCACCTACACAAAATAATCAACCCAGATAAAACTTAGGATCTAACTCACATCTTGCACCATTGTCAAGAACAGGCTTTTTCGTGGGGTCGGGCGGGTTTATAGAACCTATTTGCAAGCTTTAAGGCTGTTGGCGAACCCGCCCCTACGGCTTATTGAGAATGGTGCAACATCTCAGATATAACTCAAGTCCTCAGAGACGGCCCGCGTAGATTACTCGCGACGATAGGTTGTTTAGCGAACTGCGAAGCTGTAATGCCTTTCTGTGACTGACGGGCCTCGCACTACGATTTTGAGGCGGCGACTTGGAGGTAAAATTCCTTGGATTTTGAAGTTGCCTTTTCGATCGATCTTAATTTCTTCATTGTGGACATAAACTGTGTCGATCGGGTTAATTTGACCGCTGAGGCGATAGATATTGCCGCTGACTCTCAATAAACTGCGGACTTTGAGTTTAGCTAGGCGAGGGCTGGCTGAGGGCGCCACGGGCGAGGTTTGAGGGAAAATAGTCGTGGAGTTGCCGCTGTTGAGAACTACTTCCGAGTCGGTGTTGCCGGATACTACGACTGCACCTTCAATAGTTTCGACTGCGGTTTTGCCGCCGCCGACGCTGACGCCAAAGGATGTGCCGCGGACTCCGGCAACGCCTTCTGGGGTTTCAACCCTGATTGGGGCGGTTCTGGCAGAACGGGTTTGTTGGGCAATTTGACTGGATTTGCCGAGTCCGCTGAAGGTATTGAGGGCGGCTATTTGGTTCGGCGGGATAATTGTTGAGGTGGTGGCTGCGGGAGTTGCAGCAGCAGTTTTGCCGATCGACAACCTGACTCGCCCCCTGCTGACAAAAATGGCTGTGCTTTTTTCGCCGCCTGCACGGCTTGACAAATCGGATATTCTGAGTGTGGTTTTTTCGGCAACTTCCACGGTGCCGATGTTGTTGTCGATGCCTAAACGGGCTGTGGAATTGGGGCCGGTGATGATTTCATCTCCGGGGGCGAGTAGCCGATCGCCCACAACCGCTGGCCGCCCTTTAAAGCTGACTGTACCGCTAATTTCTTCTATTTCGAGCGATCGCGCTGCCGCTGTTCCCTGGGCGTTTATCGTGTCTGCTGGGGATGGATTCGCCGCCACTGTTGCCGGATTTTTGGGAGATTTTGAGTCAGTTGGCAATGCTGGCGGTCGAGCGACTGAGACAATTTTAGTAGGGTTCGACTGCTGTTTGGGGGATGGAGAGAGCGGACTGGCGATCGTCCCACGAAAGGGCGACAGACTCGCGAGCACAGCCAAGGACAAACTTAGGAGCGGAATTTTGGTCGATCGCCCACAGGTAAAAATTTTATTCATAATTTCAATTTTGTCATATTGAAGTTTCTAGACTTCCTTTCCTGTATCAGACACCCTAAATCCGGCAATCGTTCCATTTTTTACGCCGTAACACTGCAGCAAAAATAAACTTTATCAGCCTGAAAGTTTAGCATTAAAACTTCTTTTTTGGGTCAGATTTTAGTAAAGTGTTACAACATGACACTTTACTAAAATCTGACCTTCGGGAAATTTGGCAAACCCGACTCAAAGTCCTTTACAGCATGAAATTTCGCCGTTGTCAACGTCAGAGAGGGCAGATTTATATATAGCAAACATAAAATTAATTACTGCTTTTGAATGTCTTTTGGCTTCTGCCTGAAGGATGACTAATTGGGGAGAAATCCTGTAGTTGTGGCAATTAATAAAAAACTTCTTTTTGCGAATCAATAAAAAATAATTATCTAAGTGGTGAACAGCCTCTGCCAGTGGAGCTTGCCGCTGTGGAACATTATGAAGCAAACCCAAGCGAATCAGGGTAGACGATCGACAAACTCCGACTAGAATACCGTCTTTTAGGGAAAGTTGGTCGAAATTTCGATGGAAAATCATAGCGAGCGATCGACGGAGGGTGTTGCTGTTCCGAAGTAGACGCCAAACTGTAAAATAAACGGTTGTATATAGGTTATATAGAGCAGGAGAACAATTTCAGTGGCAATAGAAGTAGGTCAGAGAGTGAAGGTGCGCCGTCTCAGAGATCGGATACCTGCAAATATGGTGGGCAAGATAAAGGAGAATCCAGTAGGCACTGTTGACGGATTCAGAATGGTTGACGGTAGCGGAGTAGGCGTGGTTGTCAAGTTTGACGGTTTTGCGACTTGGTTCTTTGAAGATGAGCTAGAACCCGTTTAACAGATGTAGAAGGAAGAGGGGCACGACACGGATTCGGACACGGATACACGGATTGAATTTAACTGTGTTTCCTTTCGTCTCCCACTCTCCCCCTCTCCCACTCTCCCACTCTCCTCTTCCTCCACTCTCCCCCCTCCCCCACTCTCGCTGAAGGTTGCGCTTAAATGTTAAAGAGTAAGCTTTGGCAGTGAGAACAGAAAATGGCTTTGATTTTGACATTTTTGGGCAAAGGCGGCACTGGCCGCAGTACGATCGCGATCGCAACAGCTAAAAAATACGCGGCTCAAGGCAAGCGAGTTCTGCTGCTCGGCCAAGATCCGGGCCCTGCATTGGGTATCCTGCTAGGGACTCCCCTGACTCTCAGCCCCCAGGAAATCGCCCCCAACCTCAAAGCAGTTCAGGTGCAAAGCGGGCCACTGCTAGAACGCAGGTGGGACGAAGTTAAACAACTAGAAGCTCAATATGTCCGTACTCCGTTTTTCAAGCAGATTTACGGTCAAGAATTAGGGGTGTTACCGGGAATGGACAGCGCGCTGGCGTTGAATGAACTTCGGGAATACGACGACAGCAAACAATACGATGTAATTGTTTATGACGGCAATGGCGGCATGGATACGCTGCGGATGCTGGGAATGCCGGAAATTCTGAGTTGGTACATCCGCCGCTTCCGCCAAGCTTTGGTAGATTCGGATTTGGGTAAAGCTTTGTCGTCGTCGCCTTTTATTCAACCGCTTGTCAGTACCGTGTTGACTGTGGATATGTCGGGAGACAATGCTTTTCAATCTACTAAGCAAGTCGATAATCTCTTGGATAAGGGTAAGGAAGCGCTGGCAGATCCGAACCGCACGGCCGCTTTTTTGGTGACGACTGGGGATGCAAGCGCGATCGCAACTGCCCGCTATCTTTGGGGAAGTTCTCAACAAGTTAGTTTGACTGTGGGCGGTGTCATTGTTAATCAAGCATCGGTTACAGAAGCTATTACTGCCGAGTTTGATCCTTTGACGGCTGTTTCGGTTCCGGCGCACAGTGACAATAATTGGCAGCCGCTAATTGATGCTTTGCCAGATTTTTCGGAGGCCGCAAAAGCTCCTAAACCGATTAACATAAACATTGCACAGCGTCAAGTTAGTTTGTTTTTGCCTGGGTTTGACAAGAAAGAAATTAAATTGATTCAATCGGGGCCAGAAGTGACGATCGAAGCGGGCGATCAGCGGCGCAATATTTTGCTGCCTCCGGCGCTGACTGGGAAGTCTGTTACTGGTGCTAAGTTCCTGAATGGTTACTTGATTATTTCTTTTTAGGGTAAGGAAGAAGGCACTCTAAGAGATTTTGACACGGATACACTGATGAATTATCGAGTTCTCTAATATCATGTCTCGTTGATTCGCGATCGTATAATTTGTGCGATCGTAAGGGCGGGTTTCAACAACCCTAATCACCTGAAACAAACAATCTCGAAAACCCGCCCTCTCCCCACGATAAATCGAAATGTACATTCAGATTTACCCTGGGATGGGGGCGGGTTTATATAGATTGTTGGTCATCATTATATATTGTTGGTGAGCGCGCCCCTACGAACCAAAAATACATTCAACCGCCAAATCTGCTACAATCTCCAGACAGGCTTCACGATTACTGGTAAAGTTAATCCCTAACTTCCAAACCATCGACTCTTATGAAAGAAACAGATATTATTAGGTTGCAAGCCCTTGGCGCTGCTTTAGCTAAACTAGATTCATCTGTCCAGCTTGGCGAGTTGGAAGAGAATATAAGTAGTCAGATATTGGCTTTAGAAAAATTAGCCGAACAAAACCACACTCTGAACGAGATTTACACAAAAGAACGCCTCGACTTAAAAGAGCAGTACCAAGTAAAATCAAAAGACAAACGCTACAACGAGACAAGTGACAGCATTTACAGCACCGATGCTGCAAATTTAAGCCCTTCCTTTCCTCAGTCACAAGGAGAAATGGAAAATCCCTCTGAAATAGCTAAAGCCTTTGACAATTTAATTGCATCTTTTAATAAAATCAAAAGCCTGTACGCGGTTGAAAACCCCCTAGAAAGTTTTAAAATTCTCATCGAACAAGAAGCTATCGCACCTTTGATTCTGGAAGCTTACGATCACATTCGAGCGCTATTTCCTACGGAAAGATTAGGCTTAGAAGTGAAAACCGATCCAGAAATTGCCAACTGGCGATCGCTGTGGATTACCATTTACACCAAACTCGAAGTCGATGAAGCTTTTGCAAAGTTAAACATCCTTGATGATAGTTGGTGGCTCGAAGCTAAAATAGCAGCCCCCAAAAATGATTTACATATTAGCCTTGAATGGGAGTAAAATGAGATTTGATTGGTCTGAATATTTGAATTTAGCTCAAGAGTTAGCTGCCACGAATAGTGACAGTTCAGCTAACAGGGAAGCCAAGTTGCGATCGGCGATAAGTAGAGCATACTATTCGACATTTTGTCTAGCGCGAAATTACTTACGTGACATTGAACAAGACCCAAGACTTTTTCGTAAGAATCGCGATATCAACGAACATCAATATGTAGCCGAAGAATTTATAGAGCACCCAACTCAAATGAAAAATATGGTCAAAATAGGTGAAAATTTAAGCAGATTGAGAGAACTTAGGAATAAAGCTGATTATGAAGATACTATGTTTAACTTGCAAAGAGAAGCGAGAAATGCGTTAATGCTAGGCGAGAATATTATTTCGGGGTTAAATGAGTTGACTGAATAAGCTGAATCATAATTAAAATCGGTAGGGGCGGGTTCCACCAACCATAATAGCCTAAAACAAACAATCTCGAAAACCCGCCCCCACCCAACAAACAATCGCAATGTACATTCAGATTTACCGTGGGGTGGGGGCGGGTTTATTTATCCTTTGAATGATTCCAGAAATGGTTGGTGAACCCGCCCCTACGGCTTAATTTTTACCGTTTCCGTTGCCATTTCCGTTAGTTTGCAAAACCCGCTTAGCTAAAGGTTCCGGCACTTCTTGCAATCGATCGAACTCCCAATTAAAAAATCCTACTCCCATTGTCTGCGATCGCAATTCTACGATCAAATTCTGCATTTCTGCGATCGGCAAATAAGCAGAAACGGCATCCCATCCCTTCCAGTCTTTTTTACCTTCGTAGCCGAGAATTTGGCCCCGGTGTCCGCTGACCAACTGCAACACCTTTGATGTACACTCGTTCGGAGCGCAAATTTCAACTTTGGCGATCGGCTCCAGCAATGCCGGTTCGCACTTGGCCATTCCCTCCTGCATCGCCAAACGCGCCGCTTGCTTGAAAGCTTGTTCGGAACTGTCAACGGTATGGTAGGAACCGTTCGTCAGCGTCACCGCTACGTCTACCACCGGGAAACCCAGCGGGCCGCGATCCAAATACTCGCGCACTCCCACTTCCACGCCGGGAATGTACTGTTTTGGGACGACTCCGCCGACTATTTTGTCGGTAAAGGTGAAACCTTCTCCGCGAGGCTGCGGTGTAATATCGAGGTACACGTCGCCGAATTGTCCGTGTCCCCCGCTTTGGTGTTTGTAGCGCCCGTGGATGGAAGATGCTGGTTTGCGGATGGTTTCTTTGTAGGGCACTTGCGGTAAGTGAGTTACCATCGGCAAATTATACTTGCGGCGCAACCTGTCTAAGGCTACTTTCAGGTGGATTTCGCCTTGACCCCAAAGTATAATTTCGTGAGTGTCGCCGTGCTGTTCCCAGACTAAAGATGGGTCTTCTTCTAGCAATTTAGCTAAAGCGGAGCTCAGCTTAACTTCATCGTTGCGCTTTTCTGGGACGATCGCCAGTGCGTAGACAGGGGAGATGATTTCGGCTTTTGGCAATTCTTCCTCCGAACCCAGCGTATCGCCTGTTTTCACGCCTTCTAGCCTTCCCAAAGCCACAATTTCCCCGGCGCTGACAGACTGCAAACTTTGCGTTTGCTGACCGGTCAAGCGGTACAAACCGTTAACTCGAACGCCGTTCAAATTTGCTCCGTCTGTCAGCGTCCCCCGCCACATTCTCACTAACGATAGTTTGCCTCCCTGCGGCGTGTAATAGGTTTTGAGGATTTGAGCCAGAACTTTGTTTTCACTTTGTATAATGCCGCGGCGATCGGCTGTAGTTTCCGGTGTCGGCGCTTCCCTCAGCAAAGCTTCCAGCAGAGGCCGCACGCCGAAATCTTGTTCGGCGATGCCGATGAATACTGGCACAATTAAATCTGCGCCTAATTCCATCTTTAAATCGCGGGTAATTTCTTCAACGTCGGGATTGATTTCTTCGAGCAATTCTTCGAGTAAATGGTCGTCAAAATTCGCCAATTCTTCGAGCATTTGCTGCCGCGCTGCGCTTTCTTGTGCTTTGAGGTGTTCTGGAAGCGGGACGGGATCTGCGGCGGCGCCCGGATGGTAGTGGTAAGCTTGTTCGGTTACTAAGTCGATAAAACCGATGATTTGTTCGTTTTTGCCGATCGGATATTGGTGAGGTACGATCGGTCTGCTGGAAACGGATTTGAGCGCGTCGATCACCTCGGTGAAGTTGCTGCCACAAGTAGTTTCGTCTGTGTAAGCTCGATCGATCTTGTTGATGAAAACTAAGTGGGGAATTTCCCAATCATCGAGGAATTTAAACAGGGGTGCGAGGGTTAAAGTGCGATCGGCAACGGGTTCGCAAACAATTACCGCCGCATCCACACCAATCAGCGCATTGTAAGTTTCTTGGGCAAATTCTACCGAGCCCGGACAGTCGAGAAATGTGAAGCGGACGCCTTCATATTCAGCGGTGGCGGCGTTTACTTCTACGCTCATTTGGCGATCGCGTGCTTCCGGCGAACTATCACCTATTGTGTTACCCTCTTTGACATTTCCTTTGCGGGTAATTGTCCCTGTCACCGATAGCAAACTTTCTAGCAGTGCGGTTTTACCGCTTAAATAAGGGCCAACAATTGCAACGTTCCGCGTGGCCCCAAGGACTTTGTGGTTCATAATAGCCTCCAACAGAAAACTTGTTTTCTATTGCTCTTGGTGCAATCAGTTCTGTACCATTTTCTAGACTTTTTCTAGGTTAATTTTTATTGCACTTTCGAGCAACTTTAGATTTTGGTATGATTCTATACTTTTGACGGTAGCGTGTTTTGAGTGACAAAACACAGATTGTATTTTTTCTTAATATTTAGAAGTTTTAACCGCAGATGAACGCAGATCGGATTCTCGTTCCCAGGCAAAGCCCATTGGTGACAGCTTAAGACTGAAACTCATAATAAATGTCGCTTGTAGTTGAGTCTCGATCCCCCTAAATCCCCCTTAAGAAGGGGGACTTTGAGAAGAATCTTGTCCCCCCCTTGTTAAGGGGGGTTAGGGGGGATCTAGGCTTCGATACAAACAAGAGAGACGGTTAGTTTAACGTTAAATTGTCACCAATGGGCCAAGCCGGGAAACTAATTTCGCTCTTGCTCTGCGTCGTCGATTTTAGCGGTTTTTCGTGTCTAATTTCTGAGCAGTCGCAAACCGCTTAAGGTTACTATTACTGTAGAGCCTTCATGACCGATGACGCCGAAAGGCATGGTGATATTTCCGAAAAAATTAGCCGCCAACAACAGTATAATGCAACTGAGTGCAAAAACAATGTTTTGTTTGACGACATTTTGAGCGCGGCGGCCTAAACTAATGGCTTTAGCTAGTTGCTCTAATTTATCTGCCATTAATACGATATCAGCAGTTTCTAAAGCAACGTCGCTGCCGGAAATCCCCATCGCAATGCCTACGGAAGCTTGAGCGAGGGCGGGGGCGTCGTTGATGCCGTCTCCCACCATTGCTACAGTTTGATACTGGGTTTGCAGTTGTTTAATTGCCTGCACTTTGTCTTCTGGCAAAAGTTCGGCGTACACTTCATTGATGCCTAATTGGCGGGCGATGTGTTGAGCTGTTTGCTTGTTGTCGCCGGTTAGCATAATTATATGTTCTACGCCTAATTTTTGCAAGCGTTTTACCGTTGCTGCTGCTTCGGGGCGGATGGTATCTGCTACTGCAATGATTCCTAAAAGTTGCTCGCCTTTTGCCACCCAAACAACTGTTTTACCTTCGGCTTGTAACTGCTGGCTGATTTGAGTCAATTCGGAAGTTGCTTCGACAAATTCGGCTTTACCAATGGCAATGATTTGATTGTTAACTTTGCCGACTATTCCTTGGCCGATTTTTGCTTGTACGTCGGTAGCGGTTGACAATTGTAACTGTTGCTGCTGGGCGGCGCTGACAATTGCAGAGGCGATCGCGTGTTCGGAATGAGCTTCTAAGGCTGCAGCCAATTGCAGAACTTCTGTTTCAGTATATCCGGCTGCTGGTACAATTTGGATAACTTCAGGTTTTCCCGTGGTGAGAGTTCCGGTTTTGTCAAAGGCGATCGCCCTGACTTTACCAATCATCTCTAATTGCGCGCCGCTTTTAAACAAAATCCCCTGTCTCGCCCCGTTAGCAATTCCCGAAAGCAGCGCCGGCATAATCGAAGCCATCAGCGCGCAGGGGGATGCGACTACTAGGAAAATCAGCGCCCGATAGATTGTCTCTTCCCAATTCCAGCCCAAAACAAAGGGCGGCAAAGTTGCGAGAAGCAAGCCTAAACCGACAATTAATTTAGCATAACCGCGCTCGAATTTTTCCACAAACATTTGAGAAGGCGGCGCTGCTGTTTGTGCTTCTTGAACCAGCCGAATCACTCGCTGAATCAAGCTGCTTTCTGGAGTTTTATGCACTTCGAGTTTCAGTGCGCCGACACCGTTAATTGTACCTGCATAGACTTCATCGCCCCTGCTTTTTTCCACGGGCATCGATTCGCCGGTAATCGAGGCTTGGTCGATCGCGCTGTAGCCTTCAATAATTATCGCATCTGTGGGGATGATTTCTCCGGGCTTGACTAAAATGCAATCGCCAATCTGCAATTTGTCGATCGCAATTTCCCGTTCCCCGCCGTACCTTACCACCCTAGCAGTATCCGCCGTCAAACTCATCAAACTGCGGATGCTGCGTTCAGTCCGCTGCATAGCATAACCTTCAAGGGCGCCGCTAATTGCAAAGATTAAAATCAACACCGCACCGTCAACAATTAAATGATATTCTTGCCGCCACAGCCCCAAACCGGCCGCGCCCAAAGCAGCGACAATCATTAACAAATCTACATCTAATTCGCGTTCTTGAAAAAGCGTAGTTAAGCCTTCGCGGGTACTGGAATAGCCGCCGATAACATAAGCCGCGGGTAAGATTAACAGGGCTACGCCCAGCCAGCCGAATTGCAGGGCTAGGGAACCCAAGATTACTAGAATTCCGCACAGGGCGGCAGTCACAGCATCTGGATGTTCTTGGGCGAGGCGCCAGAGGCGAGAAATGGGGAGGGAATTGGGAGTCATTGGGGAAATTTGATTTGGTAGAATGACTCCTTTAGCCTAAACCTTGACATTAGTGTCAATGTCAAGAGTAAAACGAAAATAAATCCAGCATCAACTCGCCCCTCGTTGAGTACCTGAGTTCGACAGTCCGACAGGGAATGAATTCCCTGTCTCATAGCGCAAGTCCTCTGAAAGAGGACTGAAGATGGCTGAGAATTGAATTTAATGTTTCAGTCGGTTTTAACCGACTTCTGCTATGAGACGGGGATTTCAATCCCCGGCGGACTGTGGGTGAATGCGTGGGAATTCATTCTCCGGCGGACTCTGGGTGAATTCGAGAATCAAATATACAATCCCAAAATCCCAAAATCCAATGCAAGAATACCTGACAATCAAACAACTTACAGAAGCGGTAAAAGGCACAATTACCCCTCGGATGGTTCGACATTATCACGCTTTGGGGCTGCTATCTCCGGCGGTACGATCGACCTCTAACTACAGATTGTACACCCGCAGCGATGTGCAAAGGCTGCAAAGAATAGTCGCACTCAAGCAGCAAGGCTTTCAACTGTCTCACATCCGCAAACTGTTAGAAACAGACGCGGATGCTTCTCCTGACGCGCTGATGGCGACTCTGCAACGGCAATATCTGTCGGTTATTCAGCAAATTGTTCGCCTCAGAGAAACGGCTTCGGCGCTGGAAGGATTGCTGGGACGGGATATTTCCTGTCAAGCGGTGCAAGCGGACGCATTGGCGCAATTAAGGCTGTTGCAGGCCGAAACTGACGGGGGGTTGGATGAGTTGGAACAACTTTGGGAGGGTTGGGATGCGGGGGCGCACACTCACCCGGAGGATTTTGGGGAGTCGTTGCAGCTTTTGTTGCCGGATTTGGGCTATCGCTCGGAAATTGAGGTAGACTTGCTTTCTAAACTGGTGTTAGCCTGCGGAGATTGTTCGCTGCTGCCGTTTGTGAAGTTGAGCGAAACGGCGATTCAATCGGCGCGGGAAGCTTTGAAAAATCAGTGTCAAATTGTGGCTGATGTGCCGCCTGTTTTTGCGGCTTTGGATGGGACTAGATTGGCGCATTTGGGAACAAGTATTGCAACTTTAATTGATGATCCGCACATCAATGCTGCGGCGGAAGCGGAACAGGAATTCTGGCAGCAGCGTGAGTGGTTTGATAAGTTGTTGAAACTGGAAAAGGGATGTATATTGGTGATAGGATATGCGCCGTCTGTGCTGATGGCGGTTTGCGAGGCGATCGAGTGTGGGCAATTGCAACCGGCTTTGGTAATTGGAATGCCGATCGGTTTTAGTCATTCTCCGGTGGCGAAACGGCGGTTAGTGCGATCGGGCGTTGCTTATATTACGACTGTGGGGACTTTTGGCGGCGGGTTGTTGGCGGCGGTTGCTTTGAATGCTTTGGTTGAGTCTTTGATTGAAAAGCCGAATTGTCATTGTCATCTTAAGTGAAGATGGGATTTAGGTTGGTTGTGACTTAATTTGTATTTTGCTCTTTCAGAGGTTTCAATCCCTGATAGGGAGTTTGGTTAATTGCGGCTCGGATTAGATGAGGCCATGCAAGCGTCTCATCCCAGTTTCAATCCCTGATAGGGAGTTTGGTTAATTGCGGCATTTTTCGACTTCATCGAGTACATCTCGCATCGAATGTTTCAATCCCTGATAGGGAGTTTGGTTAATTGCGGCCATTGATCCAGATGTATTGACAGAGTTTCTGAGCTTGTAGAGTTTCAATCCCTGATAGGGAGTTTGGTTAATTGCGGCATTTAGGGATTGTAGAAGGAATGGGAGGCATTCACGTTTCAATCCCTGATAGGGAGTTTGGTTAATTGCGGCATATTTGGAGTATTTTGTAATGGAAGAGTGTCAAGTTTCAATCCCTGATAGGGAGTTTGGTTAATTGCGGCCTTCCATCTATTCTGAGCGCCCTTGTAGGCTCCGGTTTCAATCCCTGATAGGGAGTTTGGTTAATTGCGGCTTTTTTAACAGCCATTTCAATATCAGCTTTTGTAAGTTTCAATCCCTGATAGGGAGTTTGGTTAATTGCGGCTCTCCACCAATTCAAGCCCCTGAATGGTTGATTGGTTTCAATCCCTGATAGGGAGTTTGGTTAATTGCGGCTGCGGGTTTGTGTGAGTAGTGTCGCCTTATTCAAATCGTTTCAATCCCTGATAGGGAGTTTGGTTAATTGCGGCGCTGTTGGTAAGACGCGCCGAGTTCTGCGTATTTTGCGTTTCAATCCCTGATAGGGAGTTTGGTTAATTGCGGCGCTATGCAGCAAACTTTGACCGCCAGTGCATCCTTACTGTTTCAATCCCTGATAGGGAGTTTGGTTAATTGCGGCAATTAAAACTAATACTCAATAATGTCATTTAAAAGTTTCAATCCCTGATAGGGAGTTTGGTTAATTGCGGCGGTACGCGGCGGCACTGGCCCCGGATCTGTAACTGTGTTTCAATCCCTGATAGGGAGTTTGGTTAATTGCGGCGCCCATAGGGCATCCCTAATAGGGATTGATGGAACGGGAGTTTCAATCCCTGATAGGGAGTTTGGTTAATTGCGGCATAAGTTTTGCTACTACTTTCAACAATTATCTGAGTTTCAATCCCTGATAGGGAGTTTGGTTAATTGCGGCTTTCCTGAAAAAAACCAGTTGTCCAAACCCGTCGCGTTTCAATCCCTGATAGGGAGTTTGGTTAATTGCGGCTCAGAAAGAGGGCGGCGGAGAAGCGTCAGCAGGCAGTTTCAATCCCTGATAGGGAGTTTGGTTAATTGCGGCTTTCTTAAACTCTTGAAGATAAACACCAGTTAACCGGTTTCAATCCCTGATAGGGAGTTTGGTTAATTGCGGCCCTGGAGCTTCTTGATACCGGCTGCCACTTCTTCCGTAAGTTTCAATCCCTGATAGGGAGTTTGGTTAATTGCGGCGACGCGGTAGTGAGAGGTCACTGGGAAGCTACAGTTTCAATCCCTGATAGGGAGTTTGGTTAATTGCGGCTGGTTTTTGAGCCTCTGCAACGGTTCCCGTAAGGTAGTTTCAATCCCTGATAGGGAGTTTGGTTAATTGCGGCACCATGCCGCCCTCTTCTTGGAGGTCGGTAGCGGTTTCAATCCCTGATAGGGAGTTTGGTTAATTGCGGCTTTAATTAGGCTTGAAAATAAACTCGACACACTACTCCGTTTCAATCCCTGATAGGGAGTTTGGTTAATTGCGGCGGTGCTGGTTAAGCGTTATGGATGCGAGGGTTGCAGTTTCAATCCCTGATAGGGAGTTTGGTTAATTGCGGCTAGAAAATAGCTCCGAAATTTCAACGCCAGGGGAGTTTCAATCCCTGATAGGGAGTTTGGTTAATTGCGGCACTTGATGCTATCAAAGAGTTGGTTGTTACCGGGAATATTGTTTCAATCCCTGATAGGGAGTTTGGTTAATTGCGGCCTTTTTCGCTTTCTTGTGCTGGGTAAGTCTCGTTAGTTTCAATCCCTGATAGGGAGTTTGGTTAATTGCGGCAAAACTATAAATTACCTTTTTCACATGAAATAAATAAGTTTCAATCCCTGATAGGGAGTTTGGTTAATTGCGGCTTTACCCCACGGCTAGGTGGTTAATCTCTGCCTAGCTGATCGCACTTCACGTTTCAATCCCTGATAGGGAGTTTGGTTAATTGCGGCCGAAGAAAGGGCGGCTGCGGATTGATGAGGCGGCATTCCATGTTTCAATCCCTGATAGGGAGTTTGGTTAATTGCGGCTGCCCGTTCCAGAAGCCTTGCTGTATTTGGTTTTCAACGTTCATTTGCGTCTGCATAAAACAAAAGTACCATTTCAGCCTTCGACTTGTCAATACCCCAATTATCAGACAGCCCTCAAACCCTTGTCCCGCAAAGATTTCAGCGATTGCGTCTACCATTTTATTGCTTGAAGGGCCTCTAAACCTTACAGCATCTACATTATAGCCCCCCAATTTAACACCTCGATTTTTACACCTAGGCATAGACGCATTTTCCACCCAAAAACAGACACCAACCGATCACCACTTGCCCAAAGCCCCCCAAACAGTACCCGAAACCACCCCCCAAATCGCCCCCAAACCAGCCCCCACGATCGCCCCCGCCACAGGCCCCAACTCCACCGGCACCCCAGCACTAACAGCCGGAAACATCGCAGACACCCCCGCACCCAACACAGCACCCGCAAAAGTCCCCAAAAAACTGCCCCAAATCGCCCCCAAACTCCCACCACTTACACCCGAAGGCTGAAACGAAATCGGCAACTTCGGCGCAAACCCGCAAAAACCCAACAAACCGCCAGAAACCACACCCCCAACAGAACCCACACCAGCCGCCACGATCGCCACACCCAGCAACAAACCCGCAAACTCATTCACCGGCCGCATCTGGACACCGTATTGCTGCCAAACCACCAGCCCAGCCCCCAAAAAAACACCAGCCAGAGTCCCCACAAACGAGCCCCAGACCGCCCCCAAATACCCTCCGCGCCGGCCCCACACCCTCCCTGCCGGCAGCGCCAGAGGAGGCCTAAAACTCGCCCAAACACAGCCCCAGACGGCACCAACCCCCGCCCCAGCCAAAATCCTCTCCCCGATTCCCGGAGTGCTATTAATCGCGCCAAACACCGCACCGCCGATCGCCGCCAACAAAAAAGCCCCCCAAGACGCCCCCACCAAAACACCGCCCCACTTCCGCCAAATCTGATTCGGCGGCAAAGTAAAAACCCCCCACATCACCCCAAAAAAACAGCCCCAAATCGAACCAACAAAAATCGCCCCCAAAATAGCACTGCCGCCCTCAGCTATTGCCGAATAAATCCCCCCGATCGCCGCCAAACACAAACTACCCCAAACACCTCCCCAAGCAGCATCCTGAAAAATGCGCTCAAACTTGCCCACGGGAAGCTGAGGCGCAGGAGTCCGACTCCGAGAAGACATCGGCATCGGTAGCAACGGCACTGCGTACTGGCCCATGGGGCGTGGCAGCCCCGTGGAAGGCTGTTGCCTGCGAACTGCGGGCTGAGGTACGACAGGCGGGGGTTGGGGCTTTTTACGCTTGATTTTCGCGGGCTGCAAGTGCAATCCGTGGCTGACTGCTTGGCGCGAAGGAAACGGATCGCGACCTTTGAGGAGTTTTGCCCGATCGCACCAAGGGCAGCGACTGAGATGATTTCCGTATTTATGCTGACTATTTCTGCTGCAAGTTACCAAAGCATCTTCCGCTTCCCGAATCGCATTCACCCAAGTTTTCGCATCCGGGCGCGCCGCAGGATTGCCGTGCCCTTCCTCAAAACAGCGGATAAACAGTTGCCGCAGCCGGGGATGCAGGAGTTCAAAAGGAGGCGCAGCGGGCATCGGGCGGTAGGGAATCCGTTTCGTACCTGTAGGGAAATGGCCCGATCGAATTCTCGCTTCCAAAGACGGTGGTTCATCGCTACCGAGATAAACTCCTGAAAACGGATGCGTACCTTCCATCAGCAATTGAAAAATTAATACCGCTAAACCGAACAAATCGTGCTCTGGAGATCGATCGATATCGCGGAAAGTCTGCCCCTGCAACTCCGGCGGCGTAAACTCAGGTTTCCCCACGGGACACCGATAAACGTAACCCGTATAAGGATCGCGCACTTGAAACGAATCCGTGTCTACCAGCGTTACCAACGCCGTATCCGTCACGAGAATATTCGACTCGTTTACGTCGCCGATGACGTAACCCCTGACGTGGAGGGCGTTTACAGCCGAGGCGAGATTTCTGGCGGTACGGTGGAGGTAAAGATAGCTAAATAGCGGTTTTTGTTCGCGCCTGGTTTTGGGAGTGTAGAAAGTGTGTACCGGCATCACTTTGTTGACGCGCGGCATCACAAAACCGACGATTTTTTCGCGCCCGCCGACAGTATGCAGCAAATCGATCGGCCAAGCAATAGAAGCGTGCCCGGGTTCCGCGATCGGCGCATCCGGCGGCATACTGAACATGACTGTGAGTTTGTCGCCGTCTTCGTCTGTCGGTTTGTGGTAGATTTTTGCTACAAGGGACGAGTCTTGGGCGATCGGGTAGATGCGACCTTCACCCCCACTGGCGATCGCGCTTTTGGTGTCGATCGCAATCAGTTGTCCGCTAAATTGGCGCTGCAACTGCATAGAATTCGCTTAGGGTATGGGGGCATCAATCGATTTTAGATTTGAGATTTTGGATTTTAGATTAAAGAAAGCTACCCCACTGATAAATCCGTAATTCTATTTTATTGTGGGGAGTAGGGGTTGGGCAGGAGAGCCCGCCCTTGAAAATTCAGCAACAGGCTTTGGGGCCTGTTCCACGATAATTCTATTTTATTGTGGGTTGGGCAGGAGAACCCGCCCTGGAAAACTCAGCAACAGGCTAGGAGGACCTGTTCCACAATAGTTCAATTTTATTGTGGGGAGTAGGGATTGGGCAGGAGAGCCCGCCCTGGAAAATTCAGCAACAGGCTACGAGGGCCTGTTCCACAATAGTTCAATTTTGCAGTTGTGCTTACAATTGATTCGGATCGATGCCCATTTCTCGGAGTCTTGCTTCCAAAGCTTGCGATCGCGATCGTTCTTGTTCCAGCAGCATTTCTGCCTGTTCGGCCCGGATCTGTGCTTGTTCGGCCCGCGCCTCGGCTTGCTGTCGCAGTCGATCGAGTTCCACAAAACTCATAAACGGTTCTCCAGAGGGCCCGAACATTTCGAGTCCTGTTTCTGATAATTGAAACCGCACTCCCAGTCTCGGACTTACCCAACCATCAATTTGTTCGATCTGTTCTAATTTTCCCTCAGCCCGCAACCATCCTATCAGTTCCAATTTTTCTGGATCGTACAAATAGTATTCTTCCACACCATAGCGTTCGTAAAATTGAAATTTTTGCATCATCGGAGTCAGACGATTTCCCCGCGACCAAATTTCAAATGCGACTTGTGGCGCAATATCATTTTCATACCACTGTTGATAGGAACCTCGATATCCTTTGGGGATGCCAAAAACTGCCATTACATCTGGTGCTTGAGACAGTTTGTTATTGCCTTCCACCGGATACCAAAGCAAGTCACCGGCTACAAAAACATTTGGATCGTCGGCAAACAGCAATTCTAAGTTTTCTTTAATCCAAACGATTAATCGAAACTGATCCGTATTGTTTGACATCGGTTCGCCGTTATCGTCGGGGTAGATGATATTTGATTTTTCGGGAGATTGCAGTTGTGTAACCATTGCTGTTTCCCCAATTTTTTTGACAAGTTGATTTTATTTTAGTCGATCGCCTGTTTCCTCTTCCAGTTCGTCAACTGCGGTTTGGATAAAGTTATCCACCAACCAGTCGCGGGTACGCGAGAAATTGCTTCTCAATTCCAGGTACTGACTGCCTAGTTTTGCCTTAAAGTCTTTGGGGAAAATCTCTTTGGCGACTAACATATTTTTCCAGCGAGTTAGCTGGCTGGCGTTGCGTTCGGGAAAGCGGTTGTACAAATAGTCGATCGCGATCGCATCTAGAATAGCCGCCCCCAGGATTTCCCGGCGTTTCACCTCGTTTTCGGGCCCTATTTGTCGCCGCCCAGTCAGATCCCCATGCTGGCTAACATTTGGTTCAATCCAGTGCTGAATCAGCCAGTTTCCCCCACGCAAAAAATCGCGATTAAACTCCAAGTAAATCGCGCCCAACAAAGCTTCAAAAGTCTCCAAAAAAACTCTATTGTGCTCGCTTTTGTCTGTTTCTTTCCCATTCCCTACGCGCCAACCGAGTTCGTTTAATTTCAAATGTTGTGCAAAATCCGCAAGTTTTTTCGGGTCTGCTAAACGAGCTTTTAAGGTTGAGATAGCATCTGGATCGAGTTGTGGATATTCGCGGTAGAGGTAATCGGTAACAACTGCACCGAAAATCGCTCCCCCTAAGAGTGACAGCCGTTTGTACTTAACCTCTTGCCAAGCGGGAGACTCCTCGGGGCGATCGGAGTAATAGCTGGTAGAGTAACGGCAATTTAAGGCAATTTCCAGCAGTTTTGTCTGCTGAAAGCTGGGAATGTCGATCGCTTCTTTGACTGCTTCAATATCTACATTATGTTTAATTCGCTCTAATTCTTCTTCACATTTACCCCACTTTTCCAACCAATCACCGCCCGCATCTTCCACATACAAATCTACAAAATCTACCCCGTAATTCATCCATTCATCCTGCATTTTTCTGGCTGCTTCCAGTTCTTCCCAGACTTTTTGCAAGTTATTTTCAACGGTATGTGTACCTTGTAATGTCATAGTATTTGATTTTGATGTAATTAGATTTTATTTCCAACATTTTCACCGCAATTAAATCAAATCTCAATTCAATTTAGGCCGAGTTGCTAGTTATTTCACCCGATTGATTGCTGCGGTAAATGTTCCCATTGCTTAGCCTTCGTATCAAGCACCTCTTTCCAGTGTCTGGCAAACCCCTCCCGGAGACAGAAAAGGGGAGGAAAAATCTTGCTCTGTTTTCCCTTTTCCAGAATCTGTCTGGGGACTAGGCTGTTGCCCTTCTCGAAAATTGTGCAATATGTGAGTTAGTCAAATTTTTTTTCACAGAGTTTGGAGCAGTCGAACTATTCTCAGCAGCAGATATGCTTGATTTACGGGAACTTGAGGTAACGACCTGCGGGCAAATTATCACTATTATATAATGCTATATTAACTAACTGATTCAGGAAATTTGCATCGTTTTTATCATAACTTAAAAATAATCCTCTGTCAATCCCCCAATCTTGAAGAGTTTGTTGCCAATTATGATATTTTTGTTCAGAGAATTCATCCGAAAGAGTTGTGACTTGAATGCAGAGGGGCTGCTGTTGGCGGCTACTAACGATCGAATCGGTTGCCATAGAAAGATCTGCAACATATCGATACAAAACAGTGCCTTGGCGATCGACTATCCGGGCTGCGATCGCACGAATCACGATATCATCAGCGGGATCGAATTGACCCGCCTTGAGTTTTTGTTTCCAGATGTAAAATTTGCGATCGTTTTCGCTCAGCCATTTAGGAAATAGATAGCTGTACCAATACCTTTCCCCCGGCGTCATTAACTCAAACGCGGCTTGCTGTTCTCTTTCCGAAGGTAGAGATTGAACGGCCAGCCAAACCTGAGAATCTCGGATAAGCTGCAGCAAAAAAGCCATCACAAATTTTTTAGCAGTTAGCGAACCGGGTTTAACATCTTTCACCCAGCGATTGATTTCATCCAATCTTCTCGCCAAACTCGGATCTATTGGATCTGCTGCGCTAATTAGGGAGTTGAGCTTATCCTTAATCTCTTGTGCTTGCAAACGACGACCTACTGTACAGACTAAAGCAGAATTGTTGACACCTCGATTTTATTATAGAACCGCGCCAAATTTTCACCGCTGATGAGGTTGAACGCATTAGACTTGTTGCAAAATTCAGAATCGGAAATTTTTAACCGCAGATCAACGCCAATTCACCCAGATGGGTATTGGCTGTGGCAAAATGTTTATTTTTAATTGTCCTGTGCCTCCGAACTCGAAAAAGTTGCTAGCAATAATGTTAAGTCATCATCGGTGCGTTCGGAAACGCGGGGCGATCGCAAAAATGACTCTAACTGCTGTTTCGCATCTTCCTCTTCTTTCCACTCGCCAGAAAACCGAAACAAAGGCGCAAAAAACGGCTTGTGCGGCGTCCCTTCTGGGATTTTGAGCGCTAGCATTTGCAAGCCGTCGGAAAACACGGCCAAGTGCCGCAGTTTTTCCCGCAGTACCTGAAATTGCGCTGTTTCTATCGCATTCGGCGAAATCAAAAAAATAGTTTCGTTGATGTATTCGCCGCAGGGGGGTACTGTCAGGGCGATCGCATTTCCTGCACTATCACCTGCTACCGCCGCACCGTCGCCGATTTGAGCAACGGCGATTAATTCCGGCGTAGCAACAACAGCAATTAAAGTGCAGGCTAAATCTCTCGCAGCCACTTCCCGCACTGCCGCTTCTGCTTCCACCTGCGCCCGCGCAACTTGCAGTGATGCTGTCAAGAATACCTGCCATTCATCGTCATTTTCAGGCAGCCTTTCCTGTTGCTGGCAAATCGTTTCGACAACCGCTTCCACAGCAATTTTTGCCCCAACTTCTGCGAGTGCTGCCGAGCCCGCACCGTCGGCAACCGCTGCCGCTAAAACACCGTTTGGCAAGAGACGCCAGCAGTGGGCATCTTGACAAGGCTGCGATCGTTTTTCGTGGCTCGTACCTATCACCGATGCCGCTACAACTTGCCAATTAAAGGATGAATTCTGCATTAATAACTCTTTAACTCAAAACTTCGTAAATTCACAACTATGCAAAGTCTGGACGGGTTTATTTATCCCTAATTAGGTAGGGCGATGCACACCACACTTTACTAATTTGGTAGGGCGATGTACACCACACATTACCGCTTGTCACATACTAATGACCAATGACCAATGACCAATGACCAATAACTAATGACTAATGACCAATGACCAATGACTAATGACTAATAACTAAACAGTTCCCCATCCGGGTGGGGGCAGTGCTACTTGTTCATCAATTTTTGAGTGAGAAACTCTCTGCATACTAGCCGACAGCCAGATGAACATCTCTCTAAAGTCTAATCCTCTCAATTTTACAGGCGTGCGCTCGACAATTTGCGCGAGACGAGGAATATTAGCACCTTCCACTCCGACTGCAAAAAATGCCACGCGCTTGTTAATTTCTTCCTCTTTAATCCGCTGTGCTGCTATTTCCACAACATCGTCGGATTCACCTTGAGGTTCGCCGTCAGTAATCATAAATACCCACGGGCGGTAATAGGTAATGCCGTTGTTGCGGTATTCGGATTTGCGGGCGGCAATGGTGTCTAGCGCTAGCTGAATGCCTGCGCCCATGTGGGTTTGTCCTTGAGCTGTCAGCAGTGGCGTCTCGAACTGGTCGGCGGTAACGAAGTCTTGCACGATTTTGATTTGATTGTCAAATGAAATAATCGCGACTTCGACTCGCTTTTTAGCTAGTTCGTCTTTAATTAGGTCATTCCTAAAAATTTCCAGCCCCTCATTCAAGGCATCTATGGGTGCGCCTTGCATGGAGCCGGAGGTGTCCAGCAGGAGGACGCAGGGACAGCGCGGCTCTGGGTTTTCGGCAAATTCTACGGCTTCGTCTAGTCTCATGGTTCGGGGTTGACCTGGGAGTGGCTCGATTTCTAGGTTTGTTACTTTCTACCCTAGCAACTAGGTGACATATTTAACTCTATCTGCCCGCTGGCGATCGTATTTTACCATTTACGTGAATCGATTTTTGATTTTTGATTATAGATTTTAGATTTGAGAATTGGATGTCGGCGGTCAAAAAAACAAATTCATTCTTGCCTGTGGTAATATAGACTAATAATATTAGTGCAAAATAAGGATAAATCTTATGATTGCAACAGTCACGCACAAATTAACCTTTGACCAATTCCTTGTAGAATGTCCTGAAGATGGACTCTATGAACTGGTAAATGGAGAAATTGTAGAGATGAATGCCACAAGAAATCATGATGATGTTGCTAATTTCATGTTATTTGGCTTCAATGATGAAATCCGGCGACTAAATTTGAATTATGTAGTCAACACTACAACCGTTATCAGAACTGTAAGTAAAGGCGGAATCGAACAAGGGCGGAGACCGGATGTCAGCGTAATCGATCGCGATTTGTGGCGATCGAACCGTTCGGCTTATGCTGCATTGCGGGAACCAATTCAGTTGGCAGTGGAAGTAACATCAACAAATTGGGAGGACGATTATATAGACAAATTGGACGAATATCGGCGCCTCGGAGTTCCTGAGTATTGGATTGTCGATTATTTAGCAATTGGCAGCAGGGAATTGCTGGGAAATCCCAAAGTTCCAACTGTATTTGTTCACCTTTTGGATGCAGATGGCAACTATCAAAGAAGCGCGTTTAAAGGCAGCGAACGAATTGTGTCGCGGACTTTTGCAGAATTAACGCTGACAGCAGAAGAGGTGATGAATGTTTAACTTCCGTTAATCCAGCTACTCTGACTATTATCTATAAAAAAATCACTGAAAATAAATATGAAATCTGTTTCTGATCAAAAAGCTATTAGTCCTTGGAGTTACAAACCTTGGTGGTGCCAGCCTTGGTCGATTCTTTTAACAGGCACGAGTCTGATTTCGGGTAGTTGGTTTTTATTAAAAACTGTTTGGATAACTGTTTTAGTCGCGATTCCTTTATTAGCTTGGATGGGTTTTTTCTTGTTAGTTTGGCCGAGGTTGATGCTGTCTAGCGGAGTTTTGGATGCGGAGGCAGATTAGGTTTTGGTAAGGCGCACCTTATTTTTAGGATAAGGTGCGCGGTCATTGGTGTGAACAAACACGTTAAACCCTCTTTCCGGCAGGGTTTGAAACAACAGCCTCAAAGCGAAAGTCCTCGCTATGAGGACTAATGAGTTCTTCAGTCCTCTTTGAGAGGACTTTCGCTATAAGACAGGGAATTCATTCCCTGGCGGGCTGCCGGGTGAGCGAGAGGACTGGCGGACTAAAAGCTTAAGTTGACACTAATAGTGCGCCCTGCACACCCTACCTTTGAGTGTTTCGCAGTCTAGGTTTGCGGGTAATAGTCTTGAATTGCTTTTACTTCCATCGGGTGAGATTTGAGCGATCGAATTCCCGCTGCTGTCGCTTTGGCACCGGCTATTGTGGTAATAATCGGGATTTTGTAAGTCAAAGCTGTGCGGCGGATAAAGATTCCGTCGGCCCGGGATTCTTCGCCGGAAGGTGTGGTGATAATTAGTTGAATTTTCTCATTCTTGATCGAATCCAACAAATTCGGCCGCCCTTCGTGCAGTTTCAATTCCAAATCTACCTCTAAACCTTGCTCTCGCAAAACTTTGCGTGTCCCGTGAGTTGCGACTACTCGGAAACCCAATTCTAAGAATTCCTTGACAACGGGTACAACTGCTAGTTTGTCCCGATCGCGCATCGAAACCAGCACAGTTCCAAACAGCGGCATCATTTGTCCAGCACCTAATTGAGCTTTGGCAAAGGCTTTACCAAAATCGGTGTCAATTCCCATGACTTCGCCGGTCGATCGCATTTCTGGCCCTAGCAAAGTATCAGTTCCCGGAAACTTAGCAAAGGGCAATACAGCTTCTTTTACCGAAACATGAGTGGGTATAATCTCTTCAGTAAAACCCAAAGCTTCTAGAGTTTTGCCAGACATGACTCGCGAGGCCATTTTTGCTAAGGGAACTCCGATCGCCTTGGACACAAAAGGCACTGTTCGAGAAGCGCGCGGGTTAGCTTCCAAAATGAAAACTTCTTCCCCTTGAACAGCAAATTGAATATTCATCAACCCGATTACTTTCAGGGATTTTGCTAATTCTACAGTCCAGCGGCGGATTGTTACCAAAGCTGCGTCAGGAAGCGTTTGGTAAGGGATAGAACAAGCAGAGTCGCCGGAGTGGATTCCCGCTTCCTCGATGTGCTCCATAATACCGCCGATCGTCACATTGCCCGTAACATCGGCGATCGCATCGACATCCACCTCGATCGCATTCTCCAAAAACTTATCAATTAAAATCGGATGATCGGGTTCTACCAGGACGGCATAGGTCATGTAACGTTCCAATTCCGTATCGGAATAAACAATTTCCATTGCTCGCCCGCCTAATACGTAACTCGGCCGCACCACTACCGGATAACCTATCCGTTGAGCTACTATTAAAGCATCCTCAAAACTGCGCGCTAGACCATTAGCAGCTTGCTGAATATCCAATTCCCGCAGAATCTTTTCAAATCGCTCCCTGTCTTCAGCAGTATCAATGGAATCCGGCGAAGTACCCCAAATTTTTGTTTGTACATCGGGGTGATTTTCCAGAGCTTTTTGTAAAGGAAGCGCTAATTTCAGTGGGGTTTGTCCGCCAAACTGAATAATTATTCCTTCGGGATTTTCGGCTTCGATGATGTTGAGAACATCTTCTTTTGTTAGCGGTTCAAAATACAGGCGATCGCTCGTATCGTAATCCGTTGAAACCGTTTCCGGGTTCGAGTTGACCATAATTGTCTCAAAGCCATCTTCTCCTAGGGAATAGGAAGCGTGACAGCAGCAGTAATCAAACTCAATTCCCTGTCCGATTCGGTTGGGCCCGCCACCTAAAATCATCACTTTTCGCTTGGTAGAAGGCAAAACTTCCGACTCCGGCGCGAGACTGTGGCCCACAGGCGAAACTTTCTTTTCTTCATCGCCCAATTCCCAAATAGCCGCACCCGCTTCGTAGGTGGAATAATAATACGGTGTAAACGCTTCAAATTCAGCGGCACAGGTATCGACGGTTTTGTAAATCGGAATTACGCCTAACTGTTTGCGGTAAGCGCGGACTTGATCTTCCGATGTTTTGGTGGCGTAAGCAATTTGGCGATCGCTAAAACCCAACTGCTTTACTTCAAACATTGTCTCTTTTGTCAACTGTTCCAACCGCGTTCGTTTCAAGAACTTCTCAGTTTCCAGCAATTCCTGCATTTTATCCAAAAACCAAGGATCAATTCCTGTAAACTCGAAGATATCTTCCACCGACATTCCCATCATCATCGCGTGGCGAACTGTAAAAATGCGATCGGGATTTGGCGTCCGCAATCCGGCGCGAATTTGTTCCAAACTCGGCAACTTTTCCGGTTTGTCGCAGCCGAAACCTGCGCGGCCTGTTTCCAATCCCCGCAGGGCTTTTTGGAAGGATTCGTTGAAGCTGCGCCCGATCGCCATTACCTCTCCAACTGACTTCATTTGCGTTGTCAGAGTCGGTTCGGAACCGGGGAACTTTTCAAAGGCAAATCGGGGAATCTTCGTCACCACGTAGTCAATTGTCGGCTCAAAAGACGCCGGAGTTTTCTTGGTAATATCGTTGGAAATTTCGTCTAGGCTGTAACCTACCGCTAATTTTGCCGCCATTTTGGCAATAGGGAAACCAGTTGCTTTCGAGGCCAAGGCGGAGGAACGGGAAACCCTAGGGTTCATTTCAATAACGATGAAATCTCCGTTGACTGGATTGACGGCAAATTGAATGTTGGAACCGCCGGTTTCAACTCCGATTTCGCGAATAATTTTCACCGAAGCATCTCGCAGGCGCTGATATTCTTTGTCTGTGAGAGTTTGCGCCGGGGCGACGGTGATAGAATCGCCGGTGTGGACGCCCATCGGGTCGAGATTCTCGATCGAACAAATAATCACTACATTATCTGCCAAATCTCGCATTACTTCGAGTTCGTACTCTTTCCAACCAATCAAAGATTGTTCGATCAAAATTTGCGATACTGGACTGGCATCAATCCCGCCTTGTGCCATTTCTTCAAACTCTTCTTGATTGTAAGAAATGCCGCCTCCCGTGCCTCCCATTGTAAAAGCAGGACGAATAATTAACGGATAACTGCCGATTTGGTGACCAATGGCTTTGGCTTCGTCGAGAGTGTTGGCAATTCCAGAAGGGCAAACGGCGACACCAATTCGCGCCATCGCTTCCTTAAATAATAGCCGATCTTCGGCCATTTCAATTGCTGGCAATTTAGCACCAATCAACTCGACGTTGTATTTTTCTAAAACGCCATTTTTAGCGACGGCAACTGCTAAATTTAGCGCCGTTTGACCGCCCATTGTCGGTAAAATTGCTTGAGGTCTTTCTTTAGCGATGATTTGTTCGAGGATGGCCGGCGTTAGAGGTTCGATGTAAATGCGATCGGCAGTTTCCGGATCGGTCATAATCGTTGCCGGGTTGGAATTCACCAACACTACTTCAAAGCCTTCTTCTCGCAAAGCTTTGCAAGCTTGTGTCCCGGAATAGTCAAATTCGCACGCTTGACCGATAACAATTGGGCCGGAACCAATGAGAAGAATCTTTTTTAAGTCTTGACGACGGGGCATAGGTTCGTAATTAGTAATTGGACAAGGTTGAGGATTAATTTGATATTTTGCATCAGTCTTAGAAACAGGCTTTCTAAGCTGTTCCCCCAAAAGCTTACTCAAAAAAGTGCAAGTTTTGTTGTTAATTTGAAATTGTGCACCATTCTCAGCCTTTTGGAAGCAGAACCTAGCAACTCCGGCCCACAGACACCCCCAGCTAACCAGAAATATTGATGAGAAAAGGGTGCAGTCGATCGGTAAATCAAGACTATTTTAAGTGTTGCGGTCAAATCGTGTTCTAAAATACACAATCCCTGTATTCCGCCGGATTAATCATTGTAGGGACTTCGGCCAAGGCGTGTCCTGACTGTGGGGAACGGATAAAATTAACGGGGTTGGATGATGAAATTTCCCGTAGCACGGGCGAGGGCCCGACGCCATCGCCCTCGGAGGATGTGACAATCACCCAGCCATGTAGCCGGGGCGATGGAGGACACGGCATACCGTGTCCTCCATCGTGTCAACTTAAGCCCATCGTCCGCCAGTCCTCCCACCCGCCCGTCAGTCCGCCAGGGAATGAATTCCCTGTCTAATAGCTAAAGTCCTCTCAAGAGGACTAATGAGTTTAAAAGTCTTCTTCTGAGTCCTCATAGCGAGGACTTGAGTTTTGAGGCAGGGGTTTCAACCCCTGTCGGACTGCGGGTTTAACGTGTTTGTTGACACGACGAAAGGCACGGTGTCGTGTCCCTACCGTATTTAATCCAATTTTTAGGCTTTGCGCGATCGGCGAATGAGTACGCTTATCACTTGTCCCGGCTTTGCACCTCGCTGGGGCGGGCTCCAATCCCCGACGGCGGCAAATCCCAGTCGGTACAAGGTGTGGATGGTTTCTAACACGGCGGCGCGGGAACCGACAACCGTTATCCGCACGACTTCCTGTTCGGATACTGCTGAGTCGGAATTTGGACGCGCGGACAAGTTATCGTCAGGTACGAATTCCTGTGACATAATTATGGTCTCCTGGTTTTTGGTTTTCTAGGAAAACCCAAAAACCCAGCCGCCCCGCACGGTAACACAGAGCAGGGCGGCTACAGAGAGTGTTAAGATTCTCAATTAGCCTCCAGACTGGTTAGCTCAGTTTGGCGGTTAGCTGTCCATTGCTGTTGGTAGCAGCTTTGGGCAGTGCAACTAGATTTTTGAGCGACGCGGGCTGCCTCCTCTACAAGCTTTAGCAACCTCTAACTTCATAGCGTAGCCGCAGAGGGGGGCCGCCGTCAATCGATTTGAGATTTGAGATTTTGGATTTTGGGTTGTCCTCCCACCAAAGCGTGTCAAAAATCGCCTAAAACCCTTGATAAATCTCGCTTTTAGTCGAGTCTTGCTCCCCCTGGCATCCCTGTTAAGAAGGGGCGATCAGCGGGCCTAATCGTCAAACAGCAGACCCATACTACATTTGACGTTAAGTTGACACCAATGCCTCCAACAACTCTCCCCCTATCCAACCTACTCGATCGGGGAATGCGCCGAGTAAGAGGTAAAATATGAAATCGTTCTACAACCTTAAAATCAAAAATCTAAAATACAGATATGCCTAGAACACCCAGCGAATATTCCGTGCACCTGCTGCTTGAGGGCGGCCATCGCGAAGAAGTGCGTTTCGCAACGCTGCAAGATTTTCAAAAGTGGTACAGCAGTACGCTGGTGCCGAAACAAGATTCAAGAGAATTTCTTAACGTCCCGATTAAAAATATTCAAGGCGAATACATGGTAGTTCGGCCTACCAGCGTTCTCGCAATTCGCGTAGAACCGATATTTACTTCTAGTGTCGAACGATACGATGAATAAGGAAAATAATCAATTTAGTAGGAAAGATTGGAAATTGAGCAAGATTTTTCGCTATCAGCTATTAGCGATCGCCTGTTGCGTTTTGGCGATCGCTTTTTCGGTGCCCGCCGTTGCAGTTCCATCGCTGCAACCAATTAGTATAAATCAATTGCAAGCTGGCGAGGCGGATGATCTCGCCTTTGACGCTCAAATCTGGGGCGAAAATGGCAAACCGGGCGATAAAGAATTGCTGTTAAGGTCGATCGACCACAGCCTCCGCTATCTCAATACATCAGCCGCCGCCACTGCTTACAGCCGCTATCCAGTCGCAGGAGTTACGCGCGATCGAGTTAGGCGTTCTCTCGATCGATTCCGTCAATTAGTTGTCAGTTCCACAACCCCCGCACAACTTCAGGAATCTGTCAAGCGCGAATTTGTCTTTTACAAATCCACGGGCAAAGACGGCAAAGGAACAGTCGCATTTACAGGTTATTTCGAGCCGACTTACGCAGCATCTCGGACGCCGAATTCCGAATACCGTTATCCCCTGTACCGGATGCCGCCAAACATGGCATCTTGGCCGAAACCTCACCCGACAAGATTGCAATTAGAAGGCGCAGATGCTTTGCAAGCAAGTAAAGGATTGCTGCGAGGATTAGAATTAGTTTGGTTGCGCGATCGATTCCAAGCATTTCTCGTGCACGTCCAAGGTTCTGCGAGATTGCAACTAACAGATGGTAGCGAGATGACCGTCGGTTTTGCCGGCAAAACCAGTCACAGTTATACAGGAGTTGGACGAGAATTAGTTAAAGACGGAAAGTTTACTTTAGAAGAGTTAACTTTGCCGAAACTAAGGGAATATTTTACCAACTTTCCCGCAGATATGAACAAATATTTGCCGAAAAATGAAAGCTTTGTATTCTTCCGGGATAGTAATGGATCTCCAGCCACAGGAAGCATTGGAGTGCCAGTAACTGCCGAAAGGTCGATCGCCACGGACAAAGCCTTAATGCCACCAGGTGCGCTAGCATTAATTAGTACAAAACTCCCTTATCCGAATGCGGCAGGACAACTCGAACAAAATGCCGTGAATCGGTACGTTTTGGATCAAGATACTGGCGGCGCAATCAAAGGCGCGGGGAGAGTTGATGTATTTATGGGAACGGGGGATTTAGCGGGCGATCGGGCCGGTTATATCAACTCAACAGGAGAACTGTATTATCCGCTTTTAAAGTAGATTAATCTGAGATCTTGCACCATTGTCAATTACTTGTTTAGGAACAGGCAAGATGCCTGTTCCACAAGAAAACTCACTCTTTGTGGAACAGGCATCTTGCCTGTTCTTGAGAATGGTGCAAGATGTGAGTTAATTCTACTTCATCAGGACTTACGCACAGCCTCAATATATAGTGTTTTGTAGGGGCAAACCCCCCGTGGTTGCCCCCATACCTGGGATGATTGCGTAAGTCCTATTCATGTGATTGTTTGCTGTGCGTCGCAATCCCAGACACAACAGTGCCGTCTTCCTACAGATATCGCGGACAATCTATATGTAATCCTACTTTTGATAATTGCTATAAAATAGAAAATACCCCACCCTCCCAACCTCACAAATGCTCAACAAAATTCTGCAATTCTTCAAACGACTAATTCAGCGACTGTTCGGAACCCCAACCAAACCCACCCCGCCTTCGGAAAATACCGCCATCCGCCCAACATTAACTGACGCGGAATACGAGTCGAAATTCATGGAAATTCTCGAAGGGGTGAATGCCGGTTGGAGTCGAGGAGATGTAGCGGGATTCTTAATCGCAAAACGCCTTAAAGATGGTGAATTGGCTGCTTGGCTGCGACGGTTTGGGACTCGATTGTTAGAGGGCGAAAACCTGCAGGGCGGGCACGGGGGCACCGCCCCTACGGATGCGGTGGCATCGCTTCAGGAACTGGCGCAGCGGCTGGTATTGTTAGGTAGAATTGGCAGCGGGGAATTCTCAGAGGTGGCGAGGCAAATTGGGCGGGAGATATTGACACGGTTTCCGCTGCCGGAGGTTGAGGAGGAGGATACAAAGGGGAGGGTAATTGAGGCGGTGTTTGTTGGGGATGGTTTGGGTTTTTCTGGGGAAGGGAACCGCAGAGGCGCTGAGGCTGCGGAGGCAGAATCGGAAGTTAATGTAGAGGCGAAAGCGTGGTGCGATCGAGGGAATGAGCAGTATAATTTAGGAAGATTTGAAGATGCGATCGCATCTTATACCCAGGCAATTACTCTCCAACCAGACTATCGCGATGCTTTGCACAACCGAGAGGTAGCGCAACGTAAGTTAGGCGAAATTCAATAGGCGAACTCGCTGGTCTCCATAATTTTTGCTAGGGATTGCGATCGGTATGATACTATTAAGAATTAAACGCAGTTTCCCTCGCTAATTATTATACACTAAAATAGGAGTTGGAGGATTTAAATCCTCACTACAAAGTTAATTGGTAAGGTGCACAATCTGCACCCTAAAATATGTTTATCCTATGAGGATCAATCCCAAATCCTTGCATCCCAAACCCAAATCGAATGATACAAGTAATCGGCATTGACTTAGGCGGAAGCGCCATTAAACTCGGCAGATTTAGCGAAAATGGTCTTTGTCACCAATCCTTAACTGTTCCAACCCCTCAACCCGCAACGCCAGAAGCAGTTTTAGCCGCGATGACGGATGCTATTTTACAACTGAATCCGGTGGAAAATGCTGTAAGTGCGATCGGCATCGGCACTCCAGGCCCCGCAGACGCCGCCGGCCGCATAGCCAGAGTTGCAATTAACCTCAAAAACTGGCATAACGTCCCCCTCGCTGACTGGGTAGAAGCTAAAACCGGACTGCCAACCATGTTAGCAAATGATGCCAACTGTGCCGGATTGGGAGAAGCTTGGTTGGGCGCAGGAAGGCACTTTAAAGACCTAATTTTAATAACTTTAGGTACAGGAGTCGGCGGTGCAGTTATCCTAGACGGCAAACTATTTGTAGGTCATCAAGGCGCGGCCGGAGAACTCGGATTAATTACTATAAATCCCGATGGCCCGGAGTGCAACAGCGGCAATCGCGGTTCTTTAGAACAGTACGTTTCGGTGCAAGCAATTCGCCGAGAAACGGGTTTGGAACCGCTAGAATTAGCAAATCTAGCTAAGTCTGGAGATGCCAAAGCTTTAGAATTCTGGCAAAATTACGGGCGCTATCTGGGTATCGGTTTGGCAAGTCTCATTTATATTTTGACGCCGGAAGCTATTATTATCGGCGGTGGAATTAGTGCAGGTGCAGAATTTTTCTTGCCGAAGGTTCGAGAAGAACTTGAGCAACGTGTACTGCCGAGTTCTCGCGAGGATTTACAGTTATTGGTGGCTGAATTGGGCAATCAAGCAGGCATGGTAGGGGCGGCAAAATTAGCTTGGCAGCTTGTTCAATAGTTAAAATTTCAAAAAGCAGCGCAGTTTATTGCGCTTTTTTCATATCTAAACTTAGGGTGCAACCTAAGCACCTTACCCCAAAAAAAAATAAAATGAATGTTAGGATTTACTAAAAATAGTCTTCCTTCCTCCTTCATTGTTCATACTTATAACTAATGACTAATGACTAATGACTAACAACTAACGACTAATGACTAATGACTAATGACTAACAACTAATGACTAATGACTGCTTCATGGCAGAGATTGTCCAGTGGTATTTTTAATGTATTCCTGAATTTCTTGATAAGTTTCCGGGTTGTTTTGGCGCAGGATAATAATATTAGTTGCGCTGTCAGGCAGGCAAAAGCTTAGCCGACCGTTCTGTTCGCAAGCAAAAGAGCTAATTCGACTCATATCGATCGCAAATTCTTTGCGGTCATAATGAATTTTAATCCACGAACCTCTCGAATTGCGATCGATGGTTTTTTTGAGGTAATCGAGAACTTGCTTGTAAGCCTCAGAATTGCCTTGGGGATTGAGGATAATCGGCTGACTGCTATTAGGCAGCCAAAAGGTGAGACGCTTGTTATCCAGTTCGCTAGAAAAAGCACTAATAGTGTCAAGGTCAATTATGTATGTACTTTTCTCATAAGTAATTTTGCTCCAATAAGCCACAAAGCCTCCTCAAACCTGTGTTTCCTGGTATTTTAGGATAGTTTGACAACTCCTACCATTTTAGATTTTAGATTTTAGATTTTAGATTGGGCATGACTGATGACTATCGGGGTTGGGAAGTTGCCTAAAGTTGCATTTTTTTTGACTGGTATCACCATTGAAATCCAAGCTAAAAAGTTAAGTAAAAATATCAGCATTTTTACCTTCTGCCTCCTCCCTTCTGCCTTCTCCCTTGTGGTGCTAGCCCCCCAGCCCTAGCATAGGGGTTGGGGGGGAAGGTTTTTCACTCGTTGAGAATGCTGCCCGATATCTAGTCCGATAAGTGCAACCTCTATCAAATCCTATTGGTCTGTTGGGCGGGTTTTGTAATGTCGATTGTCGGGGCGATTTGAATATTGTGTACTCTGAACCGCCCCTACAGACATCTAATATATCAGAACTAATCGATCGCACATGATATGAGATCAGTTTGCTGCAACTTTCCCAGCCACCAAGTCGCGACCCTCATCTTCTAAAACATCCTGCTTTCCCTGGATGCTAGCGGCCTGGATAAACCCTTGAAACAATGGGTGGGGGGCGCTAGGTCGAGATTGGAATTCGGGGTGAAATTGGCAGGCTATGAAAAAGGGATGGTTGGGAAATTCGATCATTTCTACCAAGCGGCCGTCTGGCGATGTACCGGAGACTGCATAACCTGATTCTAAGAAAAGATTGCGGTAGGCGTTGTTAAATTCGTACCGATGGCGGTGCCGCTCGTAAATCACTTCTTTCTGATAAAGTTTGAAAGCTAGCGTGTCTGGGTTGACACGGCACGGATACAAACCCAGTCGCATTGTACCGCCCAAATCGACTACATCTTGCTGTTCTGGCAATAAATTAATTACCGGATTCGCTGTATCTGGGTTAAATTCAGCGCTGTTGGCATCCTCTAGTTGAGCGATGTTGCGCGCCCATTCAATCACAGCACACTGCATCCCCAAACACAATCCCAAAAATGGAATTTTGTGGTGTTTAGCATATTCGATCGCCGCTATTTTCCCGTCAACTCCCCGAACCCCAAAACCTCCCGGTACAAGAATGCCGTTGATACCTTTGAGATAATTATCGAGGTTTCCCGATTCTAAATCTTCTGAGTTAATCCAGTGTAAATTCAGGTCGCAGCCGATCGCAATTGCCGCGTGCCGCAAAGCTTCGACCACCGAAAGATAAGCATCGTTCAACCGCACGTATTTGCCAACTAAAGCAATATCAATTTTGTGATTGGGACTGTAAAGCCTGTTGACTAAAGTTTGCCACTGATGCAAATCTGGCTGGCGATGTTCGAGTTGCAACAAATTGATCGTTTGTTCCGCTAAACCCTCCTGTTCCATCATCAGCGGCACTTCGTAGATACTTTTAGCATCTTGAGCGGTGATGACACATTCTTCGGGGACGTTGCAGAATTCCGACAATTTCTGTTTCATGCCCAAAGACAGCGGGCGATCGCACCGACAGACTAAAATATCTGGTTGAATGCCGATCGACCGCAATTCCTTCACCGAATGCTGAGTCGGTTTAGTTTTCATCTCCCCAGCCGAAGGAATCCAAGGTATCAGCGTCACGTGCATATACACAACATTTTGCCGGCCGACATCCTTGCGAAACTGGCGAATTGCCTCCAAAAACGGCAAAGATTCAATATCTCCCACCGTTCCGCCGATTTCCGTAATCACCACATCGGGATTGGTATTTTTTGCTACCCGGTGAATTCGATCTTTAATCTCGTTAGTGATGTGCGGAATCACCTGCACCGTGCTCCCCTGATACTCACCGCGGCGTTCTTTGTTAATCACCGCTTGATAAATGGAACCCGTGGTGACGCTATTGAGGCGAGACATGGAAGTATCGGTAAAACGCTCGTAGTGCCCCAAATCCAGGTCAGTTTCCGCACCGTCTTGCGTGACAAAGACTTCTCCGTGCTGAAAAGGGCTCAGAGTGCCGGGGTCAACGTTAATATAGGGGTCTAGCTTCAAAATCGAGACTGAATAGTCCCGCGACTTCAATAGGCGGCCCAAGGAAGCACCGACAATTCCCTTGCCGATGCTGGAAACCACGCCGCCGGTCACAAACACAAATTTGCTCATAGGATTTTCGACTTTAGATGTTTCAATGTCAGGTCAGACTCAAATGTGACATAGGTAATCCATAAGGGCAACCACGGGGGATTGCCCCTACACTCATTTGACCAAATTATTGACGATTGTTATGTGCTTGCAACCAAGTTGTCAAATCTGACACACTGGCAAAGTCTAATAGCGCCTCTCCTAGATTCTCTAATTGCTGAGCGGATAACTGAGCGATGCGAGTTTGAATCTCCGGCGACAACTGGCCGACACTGTGCTCCAACTGACGAACAATTAATGTCACATTTCCTTGTTTGATGCCTTGTTCGATGCCTTGTTCAATGCCTTGTCTGATTCCTTGTTCTATCCCGATTCTGGTAGCTTTGCTAATTGCACCGCGCTGGTCTTGAATAAAAATTTCTCGCCTTTCTAAATCCTCCAATTCATCAGGCTCTAGATTTGCTTCATTGGCAATTGTAAAAGCTTTGCGGAGTTCCGGTACATTTCCCAACTCTTCCGGCACAGACCTTAACGTGCGAGCGCTTTTCATGAAATATATCCACTTGTCAGTCAGAGTCTCTAATTCTGCTAAAGTCTTGTCAAATTTGGGCAACTCAACAAAGACAAATTCTAATTCATCCGCCAAATACTCGACCCGATTGTTTTTTTCTTTGATACAAAACCGCGAAATTACTGTTTCCAGATGCTCAAACATTTGGAAATCTGTAATCGTCAAGGCAATCACGGGATTTAACAGGTTGTAGTTTTCTCCGCTTTTTAATTGCACTGAGTAAGCTTTGGTAGCATTGTATAAAATTCGTTTCTCAAAGGATTCTACATTCAATACCTGCATTTCAATGATCACAGTTTTGCTACCACCAATTTTTGCTTTAACATCCAAGTAAGTATCTTTGACTCCTTTGATTTTGGGAGCTAAATAAGGGTCAAGAATTTCTAAATCTTCGATGACTGGCTGCGCTTCGTAGAGAATGGCATTTAAGAAGCTAATCAAAATGTCTTTGCTGTCAGCCGAGCCGAAGATTTTTTTAAATGCAAAGTCGGTTTTGGGGTTAATAAAATTCATGGCTTTTTCAATTTATTAGAGATTGAGAGGTTGAGGTTAGAGTTATTTAATTATTTAACTATCATACAATCTTCTAGGTTGGGTTCGCGGACGATCGCCCCAACCGACTTCACCCAAATACGGATGCAAGCCCACAGCAGTCTAGACAAAAGTTCCACTCCCCCATGAGCGCCTGTAGAGTTAATCTAAAATCTAAAATCTAAAATCAGCCCTACGCGCTCAGTCATTTTTCCCAAAAAGCTAACTCAGGAACGTTTCGGCAATCGTAAAGTCATGGTAAACAAAGCACCTCAAGTCTGCTAAAAAACAACTGCTATGAAGTTTGTCTGCGTTCTCTCCCCTCAACGGTTGCTTTGTACTGGTATGGCATTGCTCGCTGCGCTCCTCTTCGAGGGCTTCGCTAACGAGTGTGGCGCGTGGGGCGCTCCCAATGCAGCGCGGGCAAAAGAGCCTGGGGAAAATTATTCGTCTGTGTCGCCGAAAATCATCGCTAGTAACGATGTTAATTGCAATGGCGGACGATCGCCCGAAACTCCCTGTCCAGTCGGCGGTTTGTTCGTCAAAACTCCCAACACGACGCCAGAACAAGTCTTTCCTCTGAAACAGACTGAAGTTAAAGCCAAAATAGCTGGCAATATCTCCCGCGTCGAAGTTGTTCAGAAGTTTGAAAATCCTTTTCCCGAATCTATAGAAGCTGTTTATGTATTTCCTTTGCCCGATGAAGCGGCGGTGGATGATATGGAAATTAAAATAGGCTCACGAATTATTAAAGCTGATATCAAACGCCGCGAGGAAGCTGTGGAAATGTACGAACAAGCCAGAAAGCAAGGCCGGAGTGCAGGTTTGTTGGAACAAGAACGATCCAATATTTTTACTCAGTCTCTGGCTAATATCAAACCTGGAGAAAAAATTGAAGTTACGATTCGCTACACCGAAAGTCTCAAATTTGTCGGCGGCGATTACGAATTTGTGTTTCCAATGGTGGTAGGGCCTCGCTATATTTCGGGAAATACGACCCCCCCCAACCCCCCCTTGCTAAGGGGGGGCGATCGCATTAACCCGCCTGTTTTGCCTCCGGGAGCGCGATCGGGTCACAATATCGCTGTTTCGGTAGAAATAGATGCCGGAGTTGCGATCGGCGATGTCCGCTCTACTTCCCATCAAATTACAACTGACCGCAGGGGAAATATTGTGCAAGTCCAATTAGCCAATTCTGACACAATTCCCAATAAAGATTTAATTTTGCGCTATCGAGTGGCGGGCGAAAATACGCGCGCAACTGTCTTGACTCAATCCGACCAGCGGGGCGGTCATTTTGCTACTTATTTAATTCCGGCATTAAATTACAAAACTAATGAAATTGTACCTAAAGATGTCGTGTTTTTGATGGATACTTCCGGTTCTCAAAAGGGCGAACCGCTGGCAAAATCTAAGGAGTTGATGCGCCGCTTTATTCAAGGATTGAATTCCAACGATACTTTTACTATTATTGATTTTGCCAATACTACGCAAGCGCTTTCAACTACTCCTTTAGCGAATACGGCAGAAAATCGACAAAGCGCAATTAATTATATCGAAAAGTTGCAGGCTAACGGAGGCAGTGAACTGCTTAACGGCCTTCAAGCAGTGATGAATTTTCCGGCGGCGGCTACGGGAAGGCTGCGGAGTATTGTATTAATTACGGATGGTTACATTGGTAATGAAAATGAAGTGCTGGCTCTGGTTCAGCAGAGTCTGAAACCAGGAAATCGACTTTATAGTTTTGGTGTTGGCGGTTCGGTGAATCGGTTTTTGCTCAACCGTTTGGCGGAAGTGGGAAGAGGCACTTCTCAAGTAATTCGTCAAGATGAACCGTCGGCAGAAGCGACAGAAAAGTTTTTTCGTGAAATTAATCGTCCGGTATTGACTAATATTCAAATTAGTTGGGAAGGAGTGGGGGAAAAACCGGAGATTTATCCGATCGCACCCCCAGACTTGTTTGCGAGTGGGCCGCTGGTTTTGTTTGGCAAAAAGAGCGATCGAGCCCCCGGCCAACTTCGCATCCGCGGCACTCTGGCGGGCGGCAAAGCTTACGAGCAAGTTTTACCGGTTAATTTTGCTCAATCCGGCGGGCGGCAGCGAGAGTCTACTTCCGTCGCAGCAACCGCTACGGATTTTGGCAATCCGGCGGTAGCTCAACTTTGGGGGCGATCGCGCATTAAAGATTTAATGAATCAAATGTTTGGTGGTGAGACTAAATCTCTGGTGGAAGCTGTGACTAATACTGCTCTGACTTATCGCTTGCTGTCGGAATACACGGCTTTTGTGGCTGTGAGCGAAGAAGTGCGAGTGGAACCCGATGGATCTCGTCGCCGCGTGCAAGTGCCTGTGGAATTGCCGCAGGGTGTCAGCTATGAGGGTATTTTCGAGTCCGAGGGGGCAGAGCCAACTAGAGGCGGCACTCGCAGCGTTACCTCGAATCGCAACTCGGCACCGGTGAGTCCAGCTCCTGCTATGGCGCCGCAGCAAGGTTACGGTGAGTTGCAACGCCCGAAGCCTTTGGCTTCTCGCCTTCAAGTAGTTAGCGTCGAAGGGTTGGATGCCGAGGCGATCGCGGCTTTGAGTCAATACCTGCAATCTGTTAATCTCCCGGCGGGGGTTAGCGGTGAAACGGTGTGGAAGTTATTGGTACAAGACGGCCGCGTTGCCCGATTGGCGCTCGACACTAAAACCTCGACGCTGCAAGCAACAGACGCCGTAGAAACTCTCAAGAGGGCCTTGAGTTCCTGGCAACCTCCCGCAGGATTAAAGGGCACGCTGCGCCTGAAGTTGCGAATTACGGTTGAGCCTTAAGGAATGACTATCTATGTCAAGAAACATTAACTTTTAATTCAAAAATACCGAAAGGGCGATCGCTACCGCGAGGAAGATATAAAATCTTTATTAAGAGATTGCCTTTAAACAGAAAGTGATGTTAATGAAATTTATACCGTTTGAGGCAAACGCTAAAACAGTTTCCTTTCTGAAACAGTTTCCTTTCTGAAACAACCTTAACAGTAAAGATTTCTGGATCGAAACCCCACAATCATAGAAGGTATGACGCCCTATGGAAGTTAGTGAACTGCTCAACAATTACGAAAAAGGACAAAGAGACTTTACTGGAGCCGACCTCAGCGGGAAAGACCTCAGCGGAGCAATCTTAATCGGAGTCAACCTTTCGCGAGCTAATCTTTCCGGGGCGAACCTCAGCAGAGCGTTTCTGACTAAAGCAACACTCAAAGATGCACAGATGCACAGAACAAATCTGAGTTTTGCCAAAATGGGTGAAACCCAACTCTCTGGTGCAGATTTGACAAAAGCTAATTTGAGTGGAGCTTTTTTGGTAAAAGCAAAAATGCCCAAGGTAAAGTTAAGCGGCGCAACTTTAACTGGCGCAAACCTGCGGGGTGCTGTGTTGTGGAATGCCAATTTGTGCAGCGCCGACTTGCAATTAGTTAACTTGCTGGGCGCGAATCTGACGGGAGCTAATTTTAAGTGGGCCAACCTTTACGGTGCAAGGCTCAATAGTGCAAAACTTTTTGGAGCTCAATTAACCGGAGTCAGTCTGCGACGAGCGCAGTTGACAGGGGTGAATCTTTGCGGTGTAGATTTGAGCGGCGTCAACGTGAGCGAAGCTAAACTCATGGGAGCTAATTTGGAAGGCTCGAATTTGGCGGGGGCGAATTTCAGCGCGGCTCAGTTGCGTGGGGTGAAGTTGGCGGGTGCAAACTTAACCGGGGCTAAGTTGAGGGGAAGTTGTTTGAGAGGGGCAAATCTGAATTGGGCAAAGTTGTGTCAAGCAGATTTGATGGCGGCAGATTTGAGCGAGGCGACGTTAATAGGAACTAATTTAGATAATGCTTTGTTGACGGGAGCTATTTTGCCGGAATCTACTAGGCGCTATTTTTCCTTAGCTGGGGCTGGCAGAGTCAATTCTTGGGAAGTTAATGAGATTAACGGTTGATTGTTGACTGTTGACTGTTGACTGTTGACAATCAAGCATCCAGGATACCCGCCACGTGATTCATCTGTCCAGAAATAAAAAACCTGTATCCGATAAAGGATCCCCCGAATTTATCTCGCGCAAGTCAATGCTAAAATCTAAAATCTAAAATCTAAAATCTAAAATCGATTGACTGTTCACTGATTACTATGACAATTAATTTTGGGGTGGTGCTGGTAACTGCGGCATCGGAGGCGGAGGCGGAGAATCTCGCGAAATCTCTAGTTGAAAACAAGCTGGCTGCTTGTGTGAGTTTGTCACCAATTCGCTCGATTTATAGTTGGCAAGGCGAGATTCATTCCGAGTCAGAGTGGCAGTTGCTGATTAAAACTGATTTGGCTAAATTTGATGCTTTAAAAACAAAAGTTCAGGAACTCCATTCCTATGAAGTTCCCGAAATTATTGCTCTTCCTATTATCGCTGGCAGCGATGCTTATCTCAATTGGCTGGGACAATCTTTAAGTTTGTAGTCAAGATTTTAGTCCTAAATTATCCAATGAAGAGGGACGGAATTCCCTACTAAAAATGATCGGAAACCTAGGAATTATGACTGGTAGGGCCGATGACGCCGATTTTGTGGCGAAAACTTAGTTCGCCGCCGAACCAGCCTGTAACGCCCAGCAAAGTTGCTACGACGATCGATATTGCTAAACCTGTGTATACGATCGGCTCAGCCGGATTTCCTTGTCGCAACAGCAAGTTAATCAGGGTAAGTACCATAACCGCCACATTGCCACCCATGTGCAACCAACCGGCACTGCGATCGCGCACTCTTTTAACTTTGAAAAAATCTAAAAAGCCCGTGATTGCGGCCAAAATCCCCGCAGCAAAACCGACACCCATCAGCCAAACCGAAGCTCTCGCCCAAAACGGATCGCTTGTCAGCCAATAACCGACATCAGTGCCGGCGGCTCCTACTAAAAAGGCTACCGGAAAGATGACGATGATGGGGTGGATGGGATGGCCTGCAACTGAAAGCGTACTCGTAATACCGGCGTCGCGGTACTCTGTATCGTGACTTTCTAGAATCGGCGGAAGATTGGGATAGGGCGTACTATTTCTGGGATTTGTTTCCATGATTTCTACGATAACTTTTGTACAAAAAACCCGTTTTTATTGGATTGAACTTAATCCCAAACCCGCTCGCCATTTTCGTCAACGCGGGCCTGCCGAATTACGTCGGAAATTTCGTCGGCGTCTTTGACGTGGTGCAAAGCTTTCTTTTCCCCATCGGGTTCTTCGACGATTACATAAGTTGGAACTGTAACAACATCTCCCACGATGTCGGGTACGTGGTCTACCGCCAGTTGCTGCGCTTTTTCTTCAATGGTTTGCGGTTTGTCGGAAATACGATCGCCCGGATTGACCGTGCGCTCCATATCTTTGCCTGGTTTGTCGATACTCATAAAAACCTCTCTGGTATTTCTAATTTTTTGCTGACTCTAATTCCTACTATTGAACGAAAAATCTCTCTAGGTAAACATCTCCCGACGGGTGGAAGTTTCAGTTAGGGCGATCGCAGACAGCCTCTTCCTGTAGGTAGAGGTTTTTCGATTTGTTCCGAAAAAACTAAGCTAAAATCTAAGCATGATATTTTCATTTCCTTTGAGTTGCCCATGAAAAGTTACGATTGGATTGTTGTCGGCGGTGGCATTACGGGTGCGTCACTGAGTTACGAACTGGCAAAAAAAGGTTTTGCTGTGCTGCTTTTGGAACGAGATGCTACCATGCAAAATGCTACTCGTTTTAGTTATGGTGGCTTGGCTTATTGGTCGGGAACGACTGATTTAACGCGGCAATTGTGTCGGGAAGGTATCGAACGCCACCGCCATTTATCGGCCCAATTAGATGCTGATACTGAGTTTCGCGAGTTGGATTTGTTGCTGACAATTGATGCGGGTACTGATGTAGAAAAAGTGGCGGCTAATTACGCGCATTTTGCGATCGTTCCGCAGCTTTTGAGTGTTGCAGAAGCTGGCGAGTTGGAACCTTTGCTGAATAAAAGTGCGATCGCCGGAGCTCTGACTGTGCGTCACGGTCACATTTCGCCGAATGCCACAAATAAAGCTTATTGTCAAGGGTTTCTGCGGTTGGGAGGAACTATAGAATTTGCTGAAGTAATTGGGTTTATAGAAGAGGGAAATCGGATTTCGGTAGTCCAGACGGTACAGGAAAGTTATGCCTGCGAAAATACGGTTATTTGTGCTGGAGGTTGGAGTCGGAGTTTACTGAAAGCCGCTGGTGTTTCTGTGGGAGTTTATTTTACTCGCACCGAGATTTTGGAAACTGCACCTGTGGATTTGAAACTCAGAACTTTGGTGATGCCTGCGGTATTAAAACGTTTTGAATTGGAAGCTGAATCGACTAGAAATGAGGTGGATTTTCTTTGGGATGAACCTGGTAAAGAGTTGCTGTCGCCGATTTTAGATTCGGGTGCCATTCAATTTAATGATAGCAGTTTGCGGATCGGGCAATTGTCGCGCACTTTGAGCGATTTGAATGCTAAAGTCGATCGCGAAACCAGCGAAACGGCAATTCGTGCAGGAATCCGCAAGGTTTTGCCTGATTTGGCAGGTTTACCTGCAACTTGGCACGAGTGTAGTGTGGCATTTAGCGCTGATAATTTGCCTGTAGTGGGGCCGATCGCCGATCGCCCTGGATTGAACGTTTTTTCGGGTCTCAGCAATCCTTTGGCTATTGTACCTGCTTTGGCTGAGCGATTTGCTAATTGGGCGGGGGGAGAAGAAGATAGGGCGATCGAGCTTTTGTCTCCAGATCGATTTGCTTAAAAATGATATCATGTCCGGCCCATTGGTAACAAGTTAGAACGGAGTAGATTTTGTCAATACCCCTTTATGTAGAAATATAATTGAATAATAATGAT